>VXRD01000091.1 GCA_009838845.1 Gemmatimonadota bacterium
CGAAGCTCGTAGTGATTTGGGGTGGTTGGGTGGGATTCGTCTATTCGTCTATTCGTCTATTCGCGCTTTTCTCGTCTATTCGTCTATTCGCGCTTTTTCTTAAAACAAATCCATCTGCACAGGCGCCTCTACGACCTGTTCCGCGGGCCAGGGCGGCATCTCGCCGACATCTATATCCCCGGACAACATCTGGTGAAAATGGCGCGCCAACTGCGGCGCGTAAAAATCATCGGGCGCATGCATAAACACAAACGGCGTTCGCCCCTCGCGTATCCAATTGGCAACCACCGGCACCCACTCTGCGAGAAGCGGCAGATTCTTATCAACCTCCGGATGCCCGACAAACCTCACAAAAGGAAAACGCCCCGTCGCAAGAAACCGAACGGGGACCTTTGGCTTGTTACTTGCTACTTGCGCACTATGCACCCCGCGCGTATCAAAAACCACGCGATCCACGCCCTGGCTTTTGAGCACCGCATTCAACTCATTTTCTGCCTCGGCAAAAAACAGATGGTGCCGGATCTCCACAGCATAAGAAAATGTATCGGGCAACGCGTCTAAAAACCTGTCCAACACCGGCAAATCGCGCGGCCCATAAGACGGAGGCAACTGCAAAAATGACGGACCCACCCGATCCCGTAACACCGTGAGAACATCTACAAACGCAGCCGTCTCCAACTCGGCATCTCGCAACCGCTTATCGTGACTAATAGCGCGCGGAAACTTGAGCGCAAAGCGAAAACCCGGCGGCGTATCAGCCAGCCAGCGCATCGCGGCTTTTTCCGAAGGCAAACCGTAAAAAGTGGTATTGCCCTCCACGGTATTAAACACAGAGGCGTACTGTCTCAAAAAATCTCTCTGCACAACATCGGGCGCAAACAACTCGCCCACCCACTCTTTATTGCCCCAAATCGGACAGCCCAAAAAATATCGTTCGATACTCATAACAGCCTCTATATAGACCCCTTTCCTCCCACCCATAAACCCACAACACACGGCTGATCTTTATCCCCAAACGGATTGACCAAATCGGTATTAAACCCACCCCAGAAATCCGACTTCTCCATCTCGCCACTGCTCCGCTCACCCGTCAAAATCGCCATCCAATCCACCGCTATCGGCGTCTCCTCCTGCACATCGGACAAATCGATACGCGTATCGCCTCCCTCGGGTAAATACACCAGATACGCATCTCCCGCCAGTGCCAGACAAAGACCGCGCTCCACATATTCATTATCCCCAACCATCTGATTAAATGGCAAACCCTCCAAAAAGTCTCTCAACTCTCGATACCTCATCCAGCTCTCTGGCACCGGCTCAAACTTAATCAAATCCCAAGACGTATTGTCGTAATAATAACACGGATACGCGCCTGCCGCATAAATCGCCCACGTCCACTTCAAAATATCATCCCACTCGGCAGTCGTGCGCCCGCGATAAGTCTTGAGTTGTTCCTCGGCAAGCTCATACCCGTACTCCACATTCACATAAGGCGTACCCGAATTTCGCATCCTGCGAATCGCCTCCCGATTATAGCGCGCCGCATCGGACAAATGCACCTGATCCGTCACAAAATCCGACTGGCGATCCGGTTCAGACAGCGTACCCGCATTTCGGAGTTCAACATCGTGTACCGTCAGCAAATGCCCATACGCATCCGCCCCGCGAATAATATCCATACGATCCAGAACATAATCGTGATCGCCCATCTCCCGATACAGATTCTTGCTCTCCTTCCCCACATCCCAGATCACATTCCCAAAAGCCTGGTACCGCGCAACCGCATAGCGCCAGAACCGATCATCTGCCTCTGTCTCGCGCGCCGGCCAATTCACCTGCTTATTTTGCACCTGCAACATCAGATGAACCACAATCCCCTGCCCGTGCAAATAGCGCATCAAGCGATCAAAATCGCGGAAAAAATCGATATTCATCCGCTCGTGATCCGGCGCATCATTCCCGCCCTCAAACAAATACATCTCCGGTGGACCAAAAAGGTACTCGGGCAACACAGGGCGCGTATCGTCATTCGGTCGCGAACCAAAACCCGTATGGGCATATAAATTCATAACAAAACAATTGAACCCCCGGCTCGCAACCAGATCGACATGTCGGTAACACCGCTCGGCATCTGCCTGGTGATAGCTGAACAACCAATCGCACTCAAAACCCAGATATAAAAACGGCGCACCATCAGACCAGGCAAACCGCTGTGGGTATTCCGGATCAATACCTACCAGACCATGCACATCGCGATTCTCATTTGCCACACACTGCACGCGCCACTCAGACCCATCCAGACCCGAAAGCTCAGACCGAGAACACCCCGTCCAAACACCTTCTGTACCCGGACTAAAACGCACAACCCACTTATCCCCATCAAAAAAACCGGGCAGATTTTCAACCACCCCGCCCAGTTCGTGTGTAAAAGTTGCCGTCACTTCCACCGCAAATGGATTCTTATCACCCACATCCGCATACAATTCAAAATCGCACACTGCATATTGCTGCACTTCTAACATCGGCCAAATCCTCTCACTTATAAGACTTAATCACATAATACAACAACACGCCCAGCACAATAATCACAACGCCGACCCAGATCAGTGCCCAAAACTGAACATCCATTCGATGACCCTCCCCTCATTCCCCATCCTCAATCGACACATCCCGTACATCATCTGTCCAATCGACCCAGATATCATCTCCCGGGGGTTCTTCCTGAAGCTGGGGCATATCGTTCAGCTTGAAATCGTACAACACCGCCTTTCGAATCTGCCGCGAATAATTGGCCGACGCCATATGCCCGATACGGTGATGCCAGAAAACAATATCGCCGGGTTCGCCATGCGTCTGATATGAATTCTCGTCACAAGATTGAAACTGCTCCCTATGCTTCTCCATCCGGGGCAATGGCTCCCTGAGATAGCGCGTCTGGTAATCGAAGAAAAACGTGCGATGGCTCTTGGGCCACACCGTAAAACCGCCGCCATCTTCGGGAACGTGATCGATATAACCCACCACTGCAAAATTGAACGCATGGGCATCCACATGCAAATGACGCGGTTGGCGCTCCACATCACCATAGGGCAATGTGCAATAAATACCGCGCACGCCTGTAGGCTCTGGAAAATTCCCCTTACCCAGCATCTGCTCCGCAGCACCCCACACAACCGGATTCTTTGCCAACAACTCGACCATCCAGGGCTCTCTGCCCACCTTGCGGTATTGCCAGCGATAACCGCGCTTGTAATTGCTGCTATCCATTGATTCCTCTTCCGGCTTAATGGGACCCACCCACGAATCGGGATCGTCTTTCTTCAGACTCGGCGGCGGATCGTCCCACAGGCGCTCGCGCGCACGGGCGCACAACTCGGGATCCAGAGCACCCTTCTTCACCAGATAGCCTTCGCGTTTGAAAAAACGGATCTCGTCTTCCGTAAGCACAGGCATGACACACTCTCCTCTTTTGTGCGAATTGATACTGTCAATCCAATTATAGGCACTTACCTATCGTGAAAAAAGTATAAAGTGACCTGATACAACAAAAAACCCGACCTCACATTGAGATCGGGGGAGAAATTTCATATTTGTAGTGGCGCATTCGAGAAGCCCTTTTTCTGTTCAGGGCTTAGCAAAGGTCATGATGATTGAAACGGCTGTACCGACATTTGCAAGCAACACAACGACTAGCAGGCCAATAAGCCACCTGAAATTGCTGTTATTGCGAGTATCCATGTTGGTCAACCGGGTGTCTATATTGGAAAAGCCGTTGTCAACGCGGGTTTCAAGGCTAGTTAAGCGCGTGTTCATTTGTTCAGCAATTCCCTCGACGCGCGCCAGGCGGGCGTCCATTTCGGACAGTTTGTCTTGTGGTGTCGGAATCTGCATGGGTTTCTTTCTTCGTGTGTAGTGGTCTATACTCCGTCTATGGAATTATAACAGACCTTTTAGACTAAAGCAAGTCCTATGGGCTTTTTTTTCGTAAAAATGCTCAGTTCTGCTTATCCAGATATACAGTAACCTGCCCATCATTTTCATCCACGGTTGCATTGGTGAATTGGGCGGTCAGGCCAGAGCCAGAAATATTCACCGCCTCGCCGTCAGACACCACCTCTAATGCATCAAGCCCCGCTATAGTCAACCTCAGAACGCCATTCATCAGCGGATGGGGACCCTTTGCCACAGTCAGCGCCACAACATCATCCATCCTATCCGTCAGCATCTCTACTTGACCACTCTCGTGACGGATATTAACGAACCGCGTATGAAGAACACCCCCCTCTACAATCATGAGATTACTGGGATCCCAACCGCTCGCCCGCAGAGGAACTGTATCAGGTGCTATAACAGACAAGCGCATTCCCGCCTGTGAATCAAACGCCCGCTTTTCCTCAGACCGCTGTGCAAGCAGATCTTGCACATCTTCTTTCGCAACAGCTTCAAAATGCGCGATCTCCGCCTCGGTAAAGTCACCACACTGACGCCCCCCATCTCTCTTTTCGAGAACTTCCGCGAGATATAAATCCAACGCCTGCTCATCATCCGCTTCAAACACCGTCTTCCACATTGGCGCAAACGCATCGAGCAAAACCGCAAGCGCATGCCCTATCTCGTAGCAGCGTCCGCGCACCTCATTCGCGGCATAACCCTCCCGTGGCAAATCCACACTCATCTGTCCCACAGACATCGCCTCCACATAAGAGGCAAGTCCTTCCAGCAACTCTGTACCCCGTTCATAGGTAGAAAACTCCGGATCCATCCCCGCATATCGATCCTGCCGCGCCCTGAGTGCCCGCAACGTCCAACATCGCTTCTCCTCGGACCCATTCGCAGCGAGCGCCCGTCGCAACGCCTCTGTCTCCATCCGCCGAAGAGACAGCAAATCCGCATCATCCACCGGATAAAGATAAAGCACAGTTTCGTTTCCCTGCCAGGTGGGATGACAAGCCTGTTGATAGACATGAAATGCCTCGTGAATTGCTAACGAAGCTATAACTGTCGGCGATTGATTTGCCGATCCATCGAACATAACACTGGCTGCCGGCGTTCCCTCAATCTCGACAACACTGCTGGCAGTCACGACGGGATAGCGTCCATCGTACACGAACACATCGCATTCACCAACCCGCATCTCCCTGAAACCCTCGGGAACCTCCGAACACCGAAAAAGGTATGTATCGTCACCGTCATAAAAAACAAGAGGAATCGCGAGCGGATCAAAGCCCGGCCACAATTCACCCTGTGCAACCAGCCGCTCAATCTCACGCACCAAATCTGACACATGTCTCCTATCCTTGTGAACGCACATCAAACATATACTCCCGTGGATGGTCCGATTGTGGACATTTATTCTGAGCATCAAAAATACTTCTAATCATTTCGTACTCTAATCTTGACAACGAGTTTTAATTGGCTATTTTTTAAAAATGATATGCTAATTATTTCGCATAGTATCATTACATAGCAAAGATGCTTTGGGCACGAGTCGCCTGCTACTTTTAAATGAATATGCCTGCATTTTCTGGAGGTATGCTCATGTTTAAGTATGTCCTCACATTGATATTACTGCTCCTACCTGCCTGTGTACACGCAGCACCAACCCCATCAGATTGCGATTTCAACAACAGCGGCAAAGTGGATTTTGCCGATTTTATCGCATTTTCACAGGGATATGGGACAACCCAAACCCAGTTCGACCTGAACGGGGATGGCGCAGTCAATTTTCGGGACTTTGTCCTTTTTGCCCAATTCTACGGGCAGACAATCACCACAACAACCCCTCCGCCGACCACCGACGCTCCTGTTGGCATTCAAGTTGGGATGCAAGCCCCCGACTTTACGCTGAGAACCCTCACTGGCGAATCGTTCAACCTCTATGAAAAGCGCGGCAAGCCCGTATTCCTCAACTTCTGGGCAACCTGGTGTAGTCCCTGTATAGCTGAAATGCCCGCCATGCAAAAATTGCAAAATACCATGGGTGACTCTATCCAGATCGTCGGCATTGATGTACGAGAAACGCGCAGCCAGGTGCTGCATTTTGTCACAGGATATGGCTACACCTGGACTTTTGTTCTCGACTCGACGGGAGAAGTGAACAATGCGTATGAGGTTACAGGCTATCCCACATCTTATTTTATTGATGCCAAAGGTGTGATTGTCCGTAAGCTTAATGGTTACCAGAACTATGGAACGTTCTTAGAAGCAACGCGACTGGCGATAGATAATTAAAAATAAGCTGTCAGCGGTCATGGTCAAACCATAAGAAAAACAAGCAGTCAGCTTTAATCGAAAGACATTTGTAATGGAGAACCCGATGCGGAATCTGATTCTATCAATTTTATCACTACTCGCGCTTCTGATGTACCCCCTGTCTCTTTCGGCGCAAAATAGTTTTTCCCTCTCGCTGGATGTAAATGATACCGCAGGTGATCAAGCAATCACATCCCTCAATGCGTCCGCAGATCAAATTGTCGCCATTCAGATCTTCGGCAAAGATATACAAAATGCGAACGGCCTTGCAGCGCGCTTTGAATACGATGCCAGTCAAGTGACTTACGAGGGCTTTGACGTGGGTGACGTCTTGCCCAATGCTCAGGCACTCCCAGAGCAAGGTACAGGTTTTGTCGAAATTGGCATTGCATCTCTGGGTGGTCAAGCGACAACCAATAGCGGTCTGGTGGGTACCGTTCGCTTTCGCACAACAGCCGGGTTCTCGGGCACAGCGATTCGGTTGGTCCGTGCAGAACTCAGTCGAGGAGGACAATTTGAGACTGTAAATCTGAATATTCGCATTGCGTTACAGTTACAAGCCCTCACATCGGACTTCGACGGCGATGGTATGGTTAATTTTGCCGACTTTCTGGCATTTGCGGGTCAGTTTGGGACCCGTCAGGGCGATGGGCGATATGAAGCGAAGTACGATCTGGACAGCGATGGCGCGATTGGCTTTGGCGATTTTCTGATCTTTAGCAGCAGCTTTGGCAAAGGAGGGCCTTCTTCTGGCGGTGGCAGTACATTGATCGTTGACATTCCAGATGCAAACCTGCGTGCGGTCATTGCGGACAGTCTGGGCAAGGCGAGTGGTGCGTCGATCAGCAGAAGAGAGATAGCGAGCGTGACCGTTCTTGAAGTACCGAACTCGAACATCAGAGATTTGACCGGACTGGAGTTTGCAACTCGTCTGACAAGATTAAATCTTGATATGGAGGGTTTGAGTAATAGTAACCGTATATACGACCTCTCGCCATTATCAAGCCTGACCAACCTGACAAGCCTGGAGCTTTCCTTCACCGGTCTTACAGATATATCCGCGCTGGGACACTTGACCAGTCTGACAACGCTATGGCTACGGCATAACTTAATCTCGGATATATCGCCGCTTGCGAACTTAACAAATCTGGAAGAGCTGCATCTTAGAGACAACTTAATCTCGGATATATCGCCGCTTGCGAACTTAACAAATCTGAAACGGCTGAATCTTAGAGACAACTTTACCCTGGATATATCGCCGCTTGCGAACTTGACAAATCTGGAAGCGCTGGATCTTGTCTCTAACAACATTTCAGATGTGTCGGCACTGGCGGGCTTGACCAACCTGATAGGGCTGGATCTTAGCTCTAACAACATCTCGGACGTGTCGGCACTGGCGGGCTTGACCAACCTGATAGTGCTGGTGCTTGGCGAAAACGCGATCTCAGATGTCTCGACACTGGCGGGCTTGACCAGGTTGGAAAGGCTGGATCTTAGCTCTAACAACATCTCAGATGTGTCGGCACTGGCAGGCTTGACCAACCTGATAATGCTGGGGCTTGACTCTAACAACATCTCGAATGTGGCTATACTGGCGAACTTGACAAATCTGATATATCTGGCGCTTGGCAACAACGCGATCTCGGATGTGTCGGCACTGGCGGGCTTAAACTATCTGACGGGACTAGGTCTTTCGCGCAACACTATCTCGGACATCTCGGTACTCTCAGACTTGACCGGTCTGAAATGGCTGTATCTTGACTACAACACCATCGTGGATATCTCGCCATTAGTGGCAAATACGGGATTGGGCAGTGAAGATAGGGTTGATTTGAGAGGAAACCCGCTAAGTGCCACATCAATCAACACGCACATTCCAGCCCTTCAAGGCAGAGGGGTTGATGTGATCTTTGGTGCGTCGAAGCCTGCGGTAGGTGAGAATGAGCGGGGTTTATTTACCCCTCATCTTCCCGCTGATACGACGCCGTAATCTCGTGATCTACACCCCCGCGAATATTGAAACGGCTGATCACCTCCATCTCGACCGGATCGCACAGCGCCACCAGATCGTTCAAAATCTGATTCGTCACAGGCTCCATATAAATCCCCTGATCTCGGAACGACCAGAAATAGTGCTTCAGCGACCGCAACTCCACGCATCGCGGACCCGGAACATACCAGATCACAATCGTCGCAAAATCCGGCTGCCCAGTCTTGGGACACAGCGACGTAAACTCCGGAAACGTAAACTCAATCGTATAACGCCGCTCTGGATTCGGATTGTCAAACGCCTCTAACACACTCATACCTCATCCTCGCGCTCATACGCCACAGACACCCGCGTCTCAATACCACCCCGCACTGCAAAATCACCCGTCACATCTAACGATAGAGGATCGCACGCCGCTACAAAATCATCCACAATTTTATTAACCACACCCTCGTAAAACACCTTCTCATTCCGAAACGACCCCAAATACCGCTTCAACGACATCTGCTCCACACACACCTCTCCCGGCGCATAAGAAATCGAAACCGTCGCAAAAATCGGCTGCCCCGTCACCGCGTACAGCGCCGTAAACTCCGACGACTCAAAATCAATCGTATAAACCCGCCTGCGCTCGGGATTGTCAACACACTTTAGCAATAAGGAATCGCCCATAGGTTTTCCAAAAAACACTGGATTGCGGCTCAAAATCATACCGCAATGACATTCGAATAGAGACACAAATTAATCAAACGGCACCAAACTCGCGCCTATCGGATCGGGACTCGTGGGCCGAATCGGCATCTTCTCATAAGAACGATAAGATATATCCAGATGCGGCGTCTCAATCCGCCTGTACCCCTCATACCGCGAATCTATCAACGCCTCCAGCGCACCGGAAATCAGCAACGTGCGCTCAACCGGATACTGCGACTTACCCGTCAAAAACATCTGCTGAATATTCAAACTTAAATAACTAAAATGCGCATGCGGATTATCCGGCAAAAAAACGCGCATATTATCCACCTCTTCCCCACGCCGCGCCGCAAAACCCCACCCTCGCGTGTACCCATTCAACATAAACGTCGCCGCCCTCAACCCATCTGCATACTCTATCAAAAAAACAGCCGGATTCTCGCAATGCTCGCGCGCATCGCCATCTTCCTTCGCCTCAATATGCGCTATCGCCGCCGCGTACAAATCGCGATCCCACGCATCCGACGCCCAGACATCATCCCCCTCCAGACACTGCACCGCCACAATCCCCGTCTCTCCACCCGCGCGGCGCTCAACCATACACTGCAGCGTCTCCAACGCGTGAAAACCATAAGAATCAAGCCCCCCAAAAGCCACCGACATCGCCGTCTCAATCTCCGTATCCAACTCATACTCAAGCCACGGCTTGCGCCATGCAAGCGGCAGAGACGACCCCGCCATAAACGGCACCTCCAGCTCCCGCGCGCGATCACACATCCACTTTGCATCGTGCCAATTATACGAAAGATGCTTATCGCTAAACACCGGCACAGACCGCCCCGACGAAGCGAACACCCCGCAAATCTGCTCAAAAAAATACTTGCGGGGATACATATGTTGCTCCTTCTCATTCCAGGGATAATCGCCGTGCTCGCCAATCAGCAACACCCCATCCACCGCCAGCTTATCACCGCCCAAAGTCAACGCCTGATTAATACTCCCATACATCGGCACACCGTATTCCTCTGCAATCGCGCACCCGATATCCTGTCCGAAATGCACCTGATCCAGATACATCGACACCACATCCACCTCTGGCGAAAGCAACCCATCATCTGTTGGAAACCCCTTCAAAAACTTCGTCACAATCACATCGGCATGTGACCGCGGAAAATACGACGTAATCACCGCTGCAATTTTCTTACGCTCGGCCATGGCTTTCCCTCCTGTCTCGTTGTTTAAACGTTAAATTATATCACAAGGAGTATAACAACAATAAAAAAAACCACTGGATTACTGGCGTTGTGCTTGCGCGTGGCGGCTTACAGCATGCCGCAATGACGGGCGAGGCATGCCTCGCCCCTACACTGACTACTGACCGCTAAATATTCTTACATCCTCACACCCAAAATTTGGTATCTTAAAGCGTCCAAAACGCATTTTAATCTTTACCAGGAGGAATCTCTTGACCGAAGTCAAAGCCACCAACATCGTCTGGCACGAAGGCCATGTCGCGCGCAAACAGCGCGAAGACCTGCTCGAACAAAAAGGCGCACTCATCTGGCTCACCGGACTGCCCAGCTCCGGCAAAAGCACCATCGCATTCACCACGGAACACGCCCTGATCGAACGCGGGCGCATGGCCTACGTACTCGACGGCGACAACATCCGCCACGGCCTCAACAAAAACCTCGGATTCTCAGCCGAAGACCGCGCAGAAAACATCCGACGCATCGGCGAAGTCGGCAAACTCTTTGCCGACGCTGGCATCATCACCCTCTCCAGCTTTGTAAGCCCCTATCGCACCGACCGCGACGGCGTGCGCGAACTCATGGAAGACAAAGACTTCATCGAAGTATTCATCAACACCCCGCTCGACGTATGTGAAGAACGCGACCCAAAGGGCCTGTACAAAAAAGCGCGCACAGGTGAAATACCCAACTTCACCGGCATCTCTGACCCCTATGAACCCCCTGAAAACCCCGAACTCGTCATACACACCGTTGACACCACCCCACAAGAAGCCGCATTGCAAATCATAGCCTTACTCGAAACGCGTGAAAACATCTAACAATGCCCATCATCGACCTCACCATGCCCATTGCCGACCACTTCCGCTGGCCCGTTGAGCGCAGCCTCAAAAGCAGTTTTGAAACCGGCGACATGGCGCAAGTGACCCACATGGGATGGGCAGTCCACGGATTTACGCACGTCGATGCACCGCGCCACATGTTCCCGGAAGGACCCACCACCAGCGAAACCGAACTCGACCAAATCGTGGGACAAGCCGCAGTCGTCGATCTCTCGGGCATCGCGCCAGAAACGCCGATCACCGAAGCACAGATTCGCGCTGCCGGACAGCACATACGGCCTGGAGACATCGTCGTCATGAAAACGCGGTGGGACGAAGTAGAATCGCATCAAACCCCCGAATTCTGGACCCGCGCACCCTACATGTCGCGCGCCGCCGCAAAATGGCTACGCGCGCAAAACATCCGCGCCATCGCATTTGACTTTCCCCAGGACTACCCCATTCGCCAGTTGCTCAGTGGCGAGAGAGCACCCCTTTCCGAATTCGTAACCCACGACATACTCTTGCGCGAAGGCATCATCCTCATCGAATACATCTGCAACACGGGCAGGATAGCAACAGACCGCGTATCCTTCTTCGCCCTGCCCTTAAAAATCCCCGAAGCCGACGGCGCACCGGCTCGCGTCATCGCAATACCATAACCCCCGGAAAACCACCATGATCTACCACCAGCTCTTCGCCCAAATTGACCGCACCGTACGCGTTGGCGTCATCGGCACCGGACACTACGCCACAGCCCTCGTCACGCAATCGCGCGTCGTCGATCAACTCCACGTACCCGTCGTCTGCGACACAAACCCGGACGCAGCCCAAAATGCATATCATCACGCGGGCCTGGACACCGACAAAACCATCATCTGCGACACCACCCAACAGGCAGCCCAAGCTATAGAACAGGGCAAACACGTCATCCTCACCGACGCCATGCAAATGATGGACCTGCCCCTCGACGTCATCGTAGAATCCACAGGCGTCCCGAGTGCAGGCGCAAAACACGGCATAGAAGCCATCCGACACGGCAAACACGTCGCCATGGTATCCAAAGAAACCGACGTCACCGTCGGACCCATCCTCAAACACCTCGCAGACAAAGCCGGACGCGTCTATACCGCTGTTGACGGCGACCAGCACGGCCTGCTCATGGGCCTCGTGCAATGGGCGCGCAGCCTGGGCCTCGAAGTCCTCTGCGGGGGCAAATCACTGGACTCCGACCGCGTTTACGACCCGCAAACCAACGCCATCGTCTGGTCCAAAGGCAAAATCCAGATCCCCGACGAACAGATATTCTCTGCCCAAAACCCCTCGGCTCACATCGCACAACGCCGCCAAATCATGGGCGAACTCGGCGCCATCGCCGGTTATGACGTCACCGAACTCACCATCGCCGCCAATGCCACCGGCCTCATACCCGATATAGACACCCTGCACACCCCCGTAGTCCGCACCGTTGAAATACCCGAAGTCCTCGCGCCCAGAGAAGACGGCGGCATCTTATCCCATCGCGGCGTCATCGACTGCGTCTCCTGCCTGCGCCAGGCAAACGAACCCGGCCTGGGCGGCGGCGTCTTCATCGTCATCGCCTGTGAAAACGCCTACTCCCGCCACATCCTCACCACCAAAGGACTCATCCCCAACAAAAAAGGCACCACAGCCCTCATCTACCGACCCTATCACCTCTGCGGCGTCGAAACACCCATCACAACACTCGTCGCGGGCCTCTTAAACCTGCCCACGGGCACCACCGACTACCGCCCATCCTTCGACGTTGTGGGCCGTGCAAAAGAACCCCTCAAAGCCGGCGACCAGATCGGCAACGACCACAGCAAAAACATCGAATACCTCATGCGCCCCGCGCTACCCGTCGCGCCCGACAACCCCCTGCCCTTCCACATGGCCAACGGCAATACCCTCAGCCAAGACATCCCCGCTGGCGCATTCATCACCGCAAGCGCGATACAACCCAAAGACAACGACCCCCTCTGGACAATACGCAAAGAACAGGACGCGCATTTTTTGTAAAACAAATAAAAACCACTGGATCGCGGCTCAACTTCACGCCGCGATGACGGGTGTCATTACGAAGTAATCCAGTCCATCAGATAAAGAGACACAACGATAGTTGTAAAAAAAAAGAACCGGGTACATCTATATAATGCACCCGGTTCTTTCTAACATTATCCGACCTACTCACCAAACTTCATCCAGATCCAGCTCAAATCCCCGCAAAACAGGATCGCCAGAAATGCGCGAAGGCTGCTCCAATTCTTCTACAGGCAAACCAGAGCGATACACATAAACGCGCCGTGTATATGGATCGATCAACCACCCCAAACTAAGGCCATTATCGAGATATTCCCGCATCTTTTCCTGCAATGGGGCCAACTGATCACTTTCCGACCGCAATTCAATGACAAAATCGGGACATAATGGAACAAACTTGCGTCGGTCTTCCGGAGACAATGCCATCAGCCGCGTATATTCAATCCATGCGGCATCGGGCGACCGCACCGCCCCATTGGGCAACTGAAATCCACCTGACGAATCAAAACTCGCACCCGTACCATCCCCTTTTGCCCAAAACCGCAACTGCATAGTAATCTCTGCATTGCGCTCGCTCGTCTCACCCCCCGCTGGTGGCATAATAATCACATCTCCCTGCGCATTGCGCTCAATGCAAACATCGCGATTGAGTTGGCAAAACGCATAAAAATCCTCATCACTCACCTCGATCACCGGCTGAAAATGCAAGACAGTTTCCATCTTTGCAATCTCCATTATTGATCCTTCAAAAACCCCCGCAACACCGTATGCAAAATCCCCCCATTGCGATAATAATCGATCTCCACAGGCGTATCGATACGCACCGTCGCAGAAAACGACTTCACATTCCCATCCTCATCCGTCGCCGTCACCGCCACATCTTGCAAAGGCTGCAAATCATCGCTCAAACCCGTAATATCGTACACCTCCCGCCCCGTAAGCCCCAGCGACTCGGCATTCTCACCCGCCACAAACTCCAGCGGCAACACCCCCATACCCACCAGATTGCTGCGATGAATGCGCTCAAAACTCTCCACAAGCACCGCGCGCACGCCCAGAAGTAACGGACCCTTAGCCGCCCAATCGCGCGACGACCCCGAACCGTATTCTGCGCCCGCGATCACAATCGACGGCACGTCCTCATCCACATACCGCATCGCCGCATCGTAAATACTCATCTGCTCACCCGAAGGCAGATGCACCGTCACACCGCCCTCTGTCCCTGGCACCAGCGAATTGCGAATGCGAATATTCGCAAACGTACCCCGCATCATCACCTCGTGATTGCCCCGCCGCGAACCATAAGAATTGAAATCCATCGGCTCAACCCCTCGAG
This sequence comes from Gemmatimonadota bacterium, assembly GCA_009838845.1. NCBI lineage: Bacteria > Pseudomonadati > Gemmatimonadota > Gemmatimonadota bacterium. Next base: position 14,404 of record VXRD01000091.1, read on the forward strand.
CAATCAAAAACTGCCCCGCCGGACTATCCACCGCAATCGAACCCGCCGGAGAAATGTGATCCGTCGTCACCGAATCGCCCAATCGCGCCAGCACCCGCGCACCTCTAATATCTGTAATCGCGTCTAACTCCGACGACAAATCCACAAAAAACGGCGGCTCCTGCACATAAGTACTCTCCGCCTGCCACCCATAGAGATCCCCCTCTTGCCCGCCAACCGCATTCCACATCTCATTGCCCTCAAACACATCGCCATAGCGCGCCTCAAACATATCCGGCTTCAGCGCCCGTGCAATCGTATCGCCAATCTCATCCTGACTGGGCCAGAGATCGCGCAAAAACACCGCATTGCCATCTCCATCCACCCCTATCGGCTCCGCAGTCAAATCCAGATCCACCCGCCCCGCCAGAGCATAAGCCACAACCAGCGGTGGCGAAGCCAGATAATTCGCCTTCACATGCGGATGCACGCGACCTTCAAAATTGCGATTCCCACTCAACACCGACGCAGCAACCAGATCATCCTCGTGAATCGCGGCAACCACCGGATCGGGCAACGGCCCGCTATTGCCAATACACGTCGTACAGCCATACCCCACCGTATGAAAACCCAACTGCTCCAAATACGGCGTCAAACCCGCCTGATCGAGATAATCCGACACCACGCGCGAACCCGGCGCCAGACTCGTCTTGACATGCGCGTGAACCTTCAACCCCTTCTCCACCGCCTTCTTCGCCAACAAACCAGCGGCCACCATCACAGAAGGATTGCTCGTATTGGTACAACTCGTAATCGCCGCAATCACCACTGCCCCGTGCCCCAGCACGCCATTCATCCTCTTTTGAGCATCATCATCATCCAGCCCAAAACCACTATTGCCCACCGGTGCGCGCAACGCGCCCTCAAAAGCATCCTTCATCTGCCCCAGCGCAATGCGATCCTGCGGCCGTTTTGGACCCGCCAAACTCGGCTCCACCGTACTCAAATCCAGTTCAAGCGTATCCGTAAACCGCGGCTCCGGCGTATCATCTGTACGAAACAAACCCTGCTCCTTCGCGTACCGCTCAACCACATCCACCTCTGCCGCCGTGCGACCCGTGCGCGCCAGATAACGCAACGTCTCATCATCCACCGGGAAAAACCCCATCGTCGCCCCGTATTCCGGCGCCATATTGGCAATCGTCGCGCGATCAGCCAGCCCAATACCCGTCAACCCCGTGCCGTAAAACTCGACAAACTTATCCACCACGCCCTTCTCGCGCAACATCTGAACCACCGTCAACGTCAAATCCGTCGCCGTCGTACCCTCGGGCAACTGCCCATCCAACTTGAACCCGACAACCTCAGGCGTCAGCATATAAATCGGCTGCCCCAGCATCACCGCCTCTGCCTCAATACCCCCCACACCCCAGCCCACCACACCCAGACCATTGATCATCGTCGTATGTGAATCTGCCCCCACCAGACTATCGGGAAAAGCCACGCCATCCCGGGCAATAACCCCCTTCGCCAGATACTCGAGATTGACCTGATGCACAATACCCGTCAGCGGCGGCACCACCCTGAAACTCTCAAATGCATTGGCACCCCAACGCAAAAACTCATACCGCTCCCGATTGCGCTCAAACTCGATCTCTGCATTTCTCCGCAACGCATCCGAATTTGCAAAACTATCCACCTGCACCGAATGATCCACAACCAGATCCACCGGAATCAACGGCTCAACCCGACTTGCATCGCCCCCCATGCGCCCCATAGCCGAACGCAACGCCGCCAAATCCACCAGCGAAGGCACACCCGTAAAATCTTGCAACACCACCCGCGCGGGCTTAAACGGTATCTCTATCGGATTGGGGTTGGCCGCATTCCAATTCGCCAGCGTCTCCACATCTTCCTCCCGCACCTGATACCCATCCAGATTTCGCAGCGCCGCCTCGAGCAGCACCCGCACGGAAAACGGCAAACTCGACACCGCCCCAACCCCATCAACCTCCAACCGATCCAGCCGAAAAATTGCGAGATCACCCGCCATAGTAGAAAGTGTATCACGCGAATTCAAAGGATTATGCGTTTGACTCATAAACAGTTCCTCTTTTCGTGTTATTTAATTGCACAGGATGAGAAAAATACCACAACAACTCATATTTTCAAACCCTTTTTGTACGCTTCGCACTTGATTATAACGAGCAGAACTTATACTTTCTGACCGCCAACTACTAACCACCAACCCCTATCCAAAATCCACCATTATGTCAAACCAACGCTTTGTCGCACTCATCATCCTCGACGGCTGGGGATTAAACCCGCGCCGGGACCACAACGCCGTGGCCCTTGCCAGCACCCCGACAATGGACCGCATCTGGGCCAATTGCGCCCACACCACCCTCAACACCTCTGGACGCGCAGTCGGACTACCCGACGGACTCATGGGCAACTCCGAAGTCGGCCACCTCAACCTGGGTGCGGGACGCACCGTCATGCAAGCCATGACCCAGATCGACGACCGCATACGAGACGGCAGCCTGTACAAAAATGAAGCTCTAATCGCCGCCATAGACCGCATCAAAAACCACAACCGCAACCTCCACCTCATCGGCCTCGTCTCTGACGGCGGCGTACACGCCTGGCCCAGTCACTACGAGAGCCTCATCAAAATGGCAGCCGAGCGCGGCCTCCCCTCAGACCGCGTCTATATCCACGCCTTCACAGACGGACGCGACACACCGCCCCAAAGCGCAATCCACCGCATGCGCGAGCTCCTCGCCATGTTCAAAACCCATGGCATAGGCCGCATAGCCTCCATATCCGGGCGGTATTACGCCATGGATCGCGACCACCGCTGGGAACGCACCCAAATCGCCTATGACCTCCTCACACAGGGCAAAGGCATCACAGAAACCCACCCCATCACAGCCATACAAAACGCCTATAACCGCGGTGAAACCGACGAATTCATCAAACCCATCGCCATCGCTGGCAACCCCACCATAAAAGACGGGGACAGCGTCATCTTCTTCAACTTCCGAGGCGACAGACCCCGGCAAATCACCCGCGCCTTTGCACTCAAAAACTTCGACGGCTTTGAACGCCACACCTGGCCCAACACCCACTTCACCACCCTCACCCGATACGAAGCCGACGTACCCGTCACGGGCATCGCCTACTCCCCCGAAACCCTCTCGCAAAACATGCCCAACATCTGCGGATCGGTCATCGCCCGGGCCAACAAACGACAACTACGCATCGCAGAAACAGAAAAATACGCCCACGTCACCTTCTTCTTTAACGGCCAACAAGAAACGCCCTTTGACGGAGAAGAACGCATCCTCGTACCATCTCCCAAAGACGTCCCCACCTACGACCACAAACCCGAAATGAGCGCACCTGAAATCGCAGACCGATTCACAGAGGCCATCGCAACCAACCAATACGACGCCGCAATATGCAACTTCGCCAACCCCGACATGGTGGGCCACACCGGCATCCTCGAAGCCGCCATACACGCCGTCACCACAGTTGACACCTGCCTGGACCGCGTCCTCCAAGCCATAGAAAACGCAAACGGCGCAGCCATCGTCACCGCTGATCATGGCAACGCCGAACAAATGATCCACTACGACACCGGCGAACCCCACACCGCACACACCACCAACCCCGTACCCTTTGTACTCGTTGACCCCACCTACAGGGGAAAACTCCGCGAAGGCGGCACCTTGCGCGACGTCGCCCCCACCCTGCTCTCCCTCCTCAACCTGCCAAAACCCGATGAAATGACTGGGAAGGATCTAAGGCAAAAGCAAAACCTTCTGGATCGCGGCTAAAAACATACCGCGATGACGAGTGCTTCACCCTTCATACCCTTCCCAAACCGGAATCTTCCCCGCAGTTGGGCCGTCTTTCACCAGAAGCTGTTCGCCATCTGTAAAACCTTCTGGGCGACCGACCAATTCCCCAATAAGACGGGACCGCCACATTGCGATTTCATCCGCCCACCCTGGATCATCCGCCAGATTGGTCATCTCGCATGGATCATTTTCCACATCGAAAAACAGCTCCCGCCCCTGCCCGGGCAAATACGCGAACTTGCGCTTGCCATCCGTCACGTATTGCATCCCGCTATTCGACGTAGGCACACTCGCGCACTCGCCATGCACATAATCTCGCCATTCTGCTTGTGAATCGCGAATAATCGGCAACACACTCTCCCCATCCACCGTATCCGGAATCGGAACCCCCACCGCATCGAGCAATGTCGGCATAATATCCATCAACTCAACCGGACGCTCGATCACCTGCTCCTGCGGCAATCCCAAACCATCGGGAAACTTCATCAACAGCGGAACGCGCGCAGACGGCTCAAAGGGATTGCGCTTACGCAGCCACTGATGATCCCCCAGCATCTCCCCGTGATCAGAAGCAAACACCACAATCGTATTATCCGGCAACACGCGACCACTCACCAGACGCGCAATCTGATGATCGATATGTTCGACACACCCGTAATAACCCGCGCGCGTCGCCTTCATAACCGGAGGATCCAGACACAAACGCCAGCACTCCGGCTGCAACCCCCGCACAGGACCGTCAAAAACCCGCGCCCAATCCCCCACATAAGGCTCGGGCAAATCCATCGCCATATACTTATCAAAATAATGCACAGGCGGCGTAACCGGCTGGTGCGGATGGATAAAATTAACCGCCAGAAACCACGGCTGATCTCCCCTTTGCGAATCGATAAACTCCAGCCCCTTCTGCGTACACCAATTCGTAAAATGCAAATGCTCATCCAAATGCCACGGACGCCCTGGAAAACCATTGCTATACATCCCGTGCGCATCGGAAGCCCGGTGCCACGCCGCACCATTCTCCCGCACATACTTCTGATAATCATTATCAACCCCTGAAATCGGACTATCTGCCCATTCCGCAGAATCAAACCCCAACTCCCTCGCAGGCGGACCCCAGTGGGCCTTGCCCGAAAGATGGGTGCGATATCCCGCATCGCGCAAAACCCCGGGCAAAGTCGGCCACGGCAGCGGTGCCTGGGCATTTTGAAGCGCGCCGTGATTGCTCGGCTTGCGCCCCGTAATCACCGTGCGGCGAGCCGGCACACACACCGGACAAGCCGAATAAGCGTGGCGAAAACGCACCCCCGACGCAGCCATATAGTCCAGATTGGGCGTCTGCAACACGGGATGGCCCTCAATCCCCAGGCAATCCCCGCGCTGCTGATCCGTCATAATAAGTAAAATATTTGGTCTGTTATCCGGCATTGTAATCTCCTATTATGAGTTTTATGGTACAATCGAAAATAAAAACCTTCTGGATCGCGGCTCAAAGCATGCCCCTGCAGGTCTTAAGCAGGGGACATGCCGCGATGACGGGCGGGCACGGGGGCCCGCCCCTACATATTGGATACGTCTCTGGTATTAATCATCCCTTGTAAGATGATACATACAAATCGCGGCAGCGGCAGACACATTCAGAGACCCGATAGCGCCGCGGGGGGCAATGCGGCATACCTCATCGCACTTATCGCGCGTAAGGCGTCGCATCCCGCTCTCCTCATTCCCCAGCACCAGAAGCCAGGGGCGATCTGCCGAAAACGCGCTCAAATCCTTCTCCGCATGCTCAGAAGTCCCCAAAACCCACAACCCCGCATCCTTCGCCACATCCAACGCCCGGCTCAAATTTGTCTGAACAGAAAACGGAACATACTCGACACCCCCCGAAGCAACATCGTACGCCGCGCCCGTCATCGAAGCGGAACGATCTCGACTAAGCAAAACACCGCGCACCCCAAAAAAAGCCGCAGAGCGAAAAATCGCCCCCAGATTTTGCGGATCCTGAACCGTATCCAGCGCCAAAAAAAGACCCCCATTATCGGCAAACAGCTCCGCGAGATCACAACCCGGATGTTCTTTAACCGCAGCTTCAGCGTCTCCTCCACGAGACCGACCCTGCCGCACAGACCCCTGTTCGCCCCGCCCGAAAAACACGCGCACACCGATCTCCTCTGCCCGTTCCCGCACAGTCCGCCACGCATCACCGCCCGGTTTGGCAGGCAATCGAATCTCGAAAATATCCTGCGGACGCTTTTTCAGCACCGCCAGAATACTGTGCGGATTTTTGAGATAAATCGGCATTGTCTCTACCTGCTCTCAAATTTATCGACTCGCGGCACGCGCTTTTCCAACTCAATCTGCGACGTGACTGGCTCTGTTCCAGCGCCGTAAAAATAAACCAAATATCCACCCGTATATCCCGCCGCGCACACCAGACCCGCAGTAACAAGACCAAAAACGAGATACACATAGCGAACAAACCCGACAAATTTCTTCTTCAAAACAAAATGCGTGCGTACCAGTGCCAGCGCAACAGCCAGAAACGCGGTGACCGTACCCAGCGTATCGTGAACCTCTAAATCTGCGGCAATACCATCGATATGTTGCGCAACCTCGGCAGCACTATCCCCTGTGAGTGCGACCGGAATCGCGGTCAAAGCACCGAGCGAAAAGAGCAAAAACCCCACTCGCACAAAAAAATCGCGGTGACGCAATATGCCAATCGCATCACAAACAACGCCAATGACCAACAAGACAATGGGAAAGTGTGTAACAAGAGGATGAATATCCATGACGGGAGATGAGATCGTTTTCTTTATGAGCGCAAGTCGAGTTGCAATGGCTCTGCATACCGCGGGTCTGCAACGGGTTGTCCCGGCCACGCGCCTTCCAGGAACGTAATACTATTGTAGAAATCGTCCAATGCGATAAATTTTCCATTCTCCTCTGCCCATTCTCGCATGCGGCGGTTGCAACTGTGACGCCATGACAGCACTTCTATATCCCAGCCCCTGCGATGCATGCGCTCTATATCCGCGTGAAATCCAACGCCATCGACAAAGCCACTGCCATCGCCCGTGAGCAAGACAGCAATACCCGGTACACCATTATAATCTACAGTATCTCGAAGCATAATCGTTTGCAAAACTTGATCCACGCCCTGTTCGCTACCCTGCAATGCCCCGCGTTCCAACAACTGCACCTCAACATCCTCATTCTCAAGGCGGTTCCACATCTGACGCAACTCTGGTGGAATAGAGCCAACAGCAATGGCCCGCTCAATCGGTCGGCCTGCCTGTGCCAGAGCGAGGAGATTGCGAAAATGAATACGCACGCGCGAGCGAGCGGCCTCCCCCTCGCGCTCTGCAGCGGCCTCTTGCGCGCTAATAAAAATATTGGAATTATCCAAATAGATGAAAACCTTCTTCATTGATCCAATTCTCCTGTGAAACGACCCTGAACTTTCAAAATATGAAGTTAAAACTGATGTTACGCAACTGCACAATATAATGGGCCTGTCATTTTGAGCGGAGCGCAGCGGAGTCGAAAAATCTTCTACCAACGCAGGTGGAACAGATGCTTCGGCTCCGTTACACTCCGCTCAGCATGACAAACATCCAGACCTGCGTAACATCTGTTAAAAGTAAAAAAACTATTTCAATCCCGCGAAAAATCCATTACAATGGGCGGGTTAAAATACAAACAAACAAGACTCTCGACAAGGAAGGTTTTATGACAGATCGACCAAACATCTTATTTATGCACTCGCACAACACCGGAACCTATATTGAACCCTACGGACACGCCGTACCAACGCCGCACATGCAGCAACTGTCAGAACAAGGCGTACTCTTTCGGCGGGCGTATGCCACAGCCCCCACCTGTTCGCCCAGCAGAGCCAGCTTCTTAACCGGCATGTACCCCCACACCTGTGGCATGACGGGCCTTGCACACCGCGGCTTTGCCATGACGAATTACGACTGGCATGCCGCCCGCATCTTCAAGACAAATGGCTACTTCACCGCAACCGCTGGCGTGGAACACACCGCACCGGACCTGGACACCATTGGATATGACGAAATCCTCTCCGGACTGGACACAAATTACCCCGGACAGCCCAAATGGATCGAACCCGCGGACGCCGTCGTGGATTTCATAAAAAACGCACCCCAACAACCCTTCTTTCTCAACCTCGGCCTAAACGAAACGCACCGACCATTTCACAGTGCCGAACCCGACAAATACCCCGCAGAACGCGAACAATACTGCACCCCACCTCGTCCCTTGCCCGACACACCGGAAACCCGGGCAGACACAGCCGACTACAAAGCCTCTGCCCGCATCATGGACAACCACTACGGCAACGTACTCGCAGCACTCGAAGAAACCGGCCTATCCGACAACACCCTCGTATTCTGCTTTGCCGATCACGGCCTGCAATTTCCGCGCAACATGTGCAACCTGACAGACCACGGCATCGGCGTGTACCTCATCATACGCGGACCCGGCGGATTTGAAGGCGGAAAAGTCATAAACGCGATGGTCAGCCTGATGGACCTGTTACCCACGGCATATCGCGCTGCCGGCATAGAAATACCCGACCACGTACAGGGAAAATCCCTGCACCCTCTGATAAACGAAGACCGCCATCGGGAAGAAATCTTTTCAGAAGTCACCTATCACGCCGCGTACGAACCCATGCGGAGCATCCGCACCGAAAGATACAAATATATCCGGCGATACGACAACCGCGACAAACTCGTATTGCCCAACGTAGATGACACACCCACAAAAGCGTACCTACTCAATCAAAACTGGGAAAAATTGCCGCGCGATCAGGAAATGTTGTACGACCTCATATTCGACCCCGATGAAACGCACAACATCATCGACCGGGAAGACATGGCACCTGTGCGGAAAGATCTGAGCCATCGATTGCACACATGGATGGAAGAAACAAATGACCCCCTCTTGCCAGACGGGCACATCGCTGCACCGGGCGGATCCAAGGTCAACAACTCCGATGGCCGCTCGCCGAATGAGACGCCGGAGGTTATGGTGTAGGGGAAGTCAACCTCTGTCTGAAGCGGTGTACAACTGGTCGATTTCCAGACCAGTTCATCAGGATGGGCAGAGCCTGCACTGGAACGCCTCTATCCAGTGATGAAAGGATGGACAGGATGAAAGGCAAAATCAAAGGCGAAATCAAAGGCAGATAAAACCTTCTGGATCGCGGCTAAAGCATGCCCCTGCATGACTTAAGCAGGGGACCTGCCGCGATGACGGCTCTGTTGATAGGCATGAATTAAAACAAGAAACACATCATTTTTTAAGGAGACACCCCATGAAAATGCAAGCATCGCTACTCTATGAGCCGGGAAGACCGCTGGAAGTAGCGGACCTGGACCTGGAAGGACCGAAAGAAGACGAAGTCATGGTACGCATGACCGCCACTGGCGTATGTCACAGTTGTTTGCACGTCGTAGATGGCAGCTGGACCGGATATCCAATGCCCATGGTACTCGGCGATGAAGGGGCTGGAATCGTCCAAGAAGTGGGACCCGGTGTTCGACACGTAAAACCCGGCGACCACGTCATCCTATCCTGGGCATCGACATGCGGGCGCTGTCACTACTGCGCAACCGGACTATCGCACCTGTGTGAACGCACCCCACCGGGCAAAGGCGTATTAATGGACGGCACATCCAGAATGAAAATAAAAGGCCAAACCGTGTACCATTACGGACCCGCGTGTAGCTACGCCTCATACTCCGTCATGCCCGCCTCCTGTGCCGTCCCCATCCGGGAAGACATGCCCCTCGAAGTAGCCGCCTTAATCGGCTGCTCGGTCATGACCGGCGTAGGCTCCGTCATCAACACAGCAGCCGTAACGCCCGGAGCGAGCATGGCCGTATTCGGCACCGGGGGAATTGGCCTCAACGTCATACAGGGCGGAACCCTGGTACAGGCACACCCCATCATAGCAGTCGATATCAACCCCGCCAAACTGGAATACGCGAAATCCTTTGGCGCGACACACACCATAGACGCCAGCAAAGAAAATCCGGTCGAAGCCATAAAAGACCTCACCGGACGCGGGGCGGATTATTCATTTGTCGCAGTCGGCAACGCGCAAGTCATCAATCAAGCCTGGGACTGTCTCGCATCCAGGGGCCAGTGCTTGCTCATCGGCCTGCCTCCCACCGGTTCCACCGTCACATTTGACACCGGCAGCCTCCAGTCCAACGAACGCATCCTGCGCGGCTGCAGGTATGGAAGTGCGAGAATCTATGACGACTTCCCGCGCATGGTAGAACTCTACCTCGCTGGAAAACTAAAAATCGACGAACTCGTAACCCGGCGATTTGATCTCGAAGGAGCCAACGAAGCCTTTGACGCCCTGGCCGCTGGAGAAGTCGCGCGAGGCCTGATCGTCTTCTAAATCAAAGACTATCTACAGGACTCGAAGCGGAAAAAATAGTAGTAATAGCGCGTTGTGAGAGCGTATCCGAAAACGAAACCCGGGGAGAATCGGTCCGGCTCGTATCCATAACAGCACCAGGCGATTCGGGAGACCGTGTCGTCGCGGGATCGGGCTGCGACTGGCGGATACCCAAAACAGCAAACAGGACAATCCCCATTGCAAAAGCCATTTGATAAACGGGCAAGCGCATCGAAAACCTGAAAGAACGCAACACATTGAACCCACCGCGTTCTCGTGCAGACATCTGAGCAACAACAGCATTGCGAATCGCCGGATCGGGTTCAAGACCGCCGGTCCTGGGAACCGCAAGCACCTGGCTCAGCAACTCATCCACATTCTCTTTCTTTTTAAACGGAATAACCCGCCTCATATCCATCTCCTCATCCACACAGGGAATTTCGCCCCTGAAGTCTTTCTGCCAACTTCTGCGTAACATGGTGCAGCCTCGATTTAACCGTCCCCTCGGGACACCCGAGAATCTCACTAATCTCTCGAATACTGCGACACTCTTGATGCCGCAATAAAAACGTCGTACGCTGATCCACACTGAGCTTATCCAGCTCATCCATCAGCGCACTTAGAAAAGCCCGTTCATCGCACGCCTTTTCTATGGCATAAGCACCATCAACCCAGCCACAATGCATATCGATATCGGGATCATTAACCACAACCTTCCGCACACTCTGCTTGCGATACTCATTCTTGCACATATTGTGTGCAACCGTATAAAGCCAGGACGCAAAGGCATTACCCCGCTTAAATCGGGCGGGCTTCTCGACAATTTTCAAAAACAAATCCTGCAAAAAATCCTGCGCCTTCTCCTCGTCCCCCCCCAGCATGCGATGAAAATAATAAAGCATCCGCTTGCTATATCGGGTATAGAGTTCGTCAAAAGCGGCTGTATCGCCCCGCTGAATGCGGGCCATGAGCTTTTCATCGGAAAGCGTGTGATATTTTATCAGGAACATAAAAAACCAAACAGTACGTGATTAACTGCGCGTTTCTACATATGCATACACCTGACATTGCCAAAAAGTTCATATTTTTTTTAATGCGTCACATCAGCTTCTACGACAAATTCGACCTTACAGTTCACAATATGAAATAACGCGAACAATTGCCGAGCGGATTTTCGATAATTAGTCTGATCCAGAAGACGATAGTATTGCGCGGGCGATGTGCCCAGCCGACGAATAATCTCACGGGTACTCAACGGCGACTTCTTCACAGCCTCCCGAACCCGACACGTCAACTCATAGAGCAACAAATCCGCCATATAACCGGGATCGCGATTGTATTCGAGCACATGATCGATATGAACCGTCCCCTCATCTCCAGAAGCGAGCACATAGACAAACCCCTCATTGTCCAACTCCGGATCCACATAAACGTTGACAACCCAGCGCCCTTTTTGCGGTATTGGTCGCACAACCGCATAGGGAAACACATAGGTATTATTGTACGTATAAACTTCAAAAGCCTTCTTCCGATTATTCGGCACAACTCTTCGAATTTTCAAAGCGCACCTCTATCTTGCAATTCTCGTATATATTTTAAAATTTGACCCGTCGGCTTTCCCTTCATCGCCCTATTGTTTTCCAAATCCCACTTAACGACCAGCTTGCCCGATCGATAAACATGAACATGTCTCGGGGGATGGTCGCCAGCCCAAAACACAAAAATGAAATTTCCTCGCCGAATTCTACCCATTCTTAAATGTAACCATATACGGTTACACTTGTCAAGAGCGGACAAAAAAATTTTGATTTATCCTATTATGGCCAAAAGGTTCAAACTTTTTCTATTTTTTATTTATATTGAGAGGGTGTATAATTTGATTTGTACAAACCCCGCAATTAAATCGGAGACACAATGGAACGAGTAAAACGACGCGACTTCATAAAAAAAGCCGGACTTGCCGGCGGAGCTGCACTATTGGCGGGCTGTGCATCCCCTCAAGAAACCGGGGCACCCGCTGTACAAACGCGAAAAAAATACGAATGGAAAATGGTCACAACCTGGCCGCCGCACTTCCCCATCCTGGGAGAATCCGCTGAACACATCGCCAAATGGACAGAAGAAATGTCCGAAGGCCAGCTCAAAATACAGGTCTATGGCGGCGGCGAACTCATACCCCCCCTCGAAGGCTTTGACGCCGTCAGTGCGGGAACCGCGGAAATGTGTCACGGCGCCGCGTATTACTGGGCGGGAAAAGCGCAGGCAACCCAATTCTTTGCCTCTGTACCCTTTGGCATGAACGCCCAACAAATGAACGCCTGGATCACCAGTGGCGGAGGCCTCGCCTTATGGGAAGAACTCTACGCCCCATTTAACCTCATCCCCATCCCCGCAGGCAACACCGGCGTGCAAATGGGCGGCTGGTTCAACCGCGAAATCAACGCCACAAGCGACCTTCAGGGCCTCAAAATGCGCATCCCGGGCCTCGGCGGCAAAGTCATATCCAAAGCTGGCGGATCCGCTATCTTATCAGCCGGCGCAGAAATTTTCACCAACCTCGAACGCGGCGTCATCGACGCAACCGAATGGATCGGACCCTATCACGACACACTCATGGGCTTTTACAAAGCCGCCAAATACTATTATTATCCCGGCTGGCACGAACCCGGCACCGTCATAGAACTCATCGTCAACAAATCCGCATATCAAACCCTGCCCAAAAACCTGCAAGACATCGTGCGAACCGCCGCAGCGCGCGCAAATGCCTGGACACTATCGGAATTTGAAGCAAAAAACAACGCGCATCTGCAAACCCTCATAAAAGACCACAACGTCATACTGAAAAAATTCCCCGACGAAGTCCTCGACATACTTCAAAAATACGCCAGAGAAGTCGAAGATGAACTCGTCGCAGCCGATGCCATGAGCAAAAAAGTATATGAAGCATATGAATCATTTCGCAAAAAAATGCACGGCTGGGCGGCGATATCGGAAAAAATCTATTACGAGAACTTGAGTGCATAATCGTTACCCCCCCAAATATTTTGGCAAAGACGTCGCCATCTCGGGAAACGTAATAACCAGCGTCAGCCCAATAAGCTGAATAATAATAAACGGAATAATCCCCCGATAAATATGGCCCGTGCGGACCTCGGGCGGCGCGACCCCCTTCAGATAAAAAAGCGCAAAACCAAACGGCGGCGTCAAAAAAGAAGTCTGCAAATTCATCGCAATCAAAATACCCAACCACAGAAGATCCACCCCCAACGTCACAAAAATAGGCGCCACAACCGGAACAATAATAAACGTAATCTCGATAAAATCGATAAAAAATCCCGCCACAAAAATCATAACCATCACAAGCGCGAGAAACGCCCCCGGACTCATATTCGCCGACAGAATCAGATTCGTCAAATACGCATCCCCGTGCATACCGCGAAACACCAGACCAAACGCCGTAGCCCCCACCAGAATAAGAAAAACCATACACGTCAGATGCGTCGTCTCCACCATCACCGACTTCAGCGTCCGATATGAAAACCGCTTTTGCAACACCGTCAAAAGCGTTGCGCCAAACGCACCCACGGCCGCCGCCTCGGTAGGCGAAGCAACCCCCGCAAAAATAGAACCCAGCACCGCAACAACCAGAACAGCCGGCAGAACAAACGCCTGCAAAACGCGCTTCACCATCGCCCTGCCGTGAAATTGCGCGAGCTCCTCCTCTGGCATTGCCGGTACCCACTCGGACTTAAAAATCGCAACCAGAATCAGATAAACCGCATAAAAACCAACCAGAACAAACCCGGGCAACACAGCACCCACAAACATATCCCCAATCGGAACATTCAGCACACTACCTAATAGCACCAGCACAATACTCGGCGGAATAATCTGCCCCAAAGTACCCGACGCTGAAATCGTCCCTGCGGCAACCTCGGGGCGGTATCCCCGCTTCAGCATCGTCGGCAAACTCAGCAAACCCATCGTAACCACAGTCGCGCCCACAATCCCCGTAGAAGCCCCGAACAGCGCCCCCACAGCAACCACAGAAATCGCCAGTCCACCGCGCAAATGCCCAAAAAGCAACGCCATCGTCTCCAGCAAATTCTCAGCCAGCCCGGACTTCTCCAGCATCACCCCCATAAACACAAACAAAGGCACGGCAATCAGCACGTAATTCGTCATCACACCCCAGATACGCAGGGGCAAAAGATTGAAAAAAGCCGGACCAAACGTCAAATAGCCCAGAATAAAAGAAACGCCACCCAGCGTAAACGCAACGGGAAAACCGATCAAAAGAAGAAGAAAAAGAACGCCAAACAGAATCAGGGGCATCGCCTCAATCATCCATCCACCTCCTCATCGTGCCCCAGGACGGAAAGCAAAGACCGACACGCCAGACTTAGGCCCTGTAGCAAAAGCAGAACAAAACCCAGTGGAATAGCCGCCTTGAGCACCCAACGCGCGGGTAGGCCTCCCGGATCGGGTGACGTCTCCCCAATGTGGAAAGCACTAACCACAAAATACTGCGAACTCACAATCACAATAACGCAAAACGGAATCAAAAACAGAACACTACCAATCAAATTCACCCACGCCTGTTTGCGCGGAGAAAACCGGCTATAAAACACATCCACGCGCACGTGTTGATCGTGCTTGAGCGAATACGCAGCGCCCAAAAGAAAAATGAGCGCGAACAAATGCCATTCCAACTCCTGAACAGCCACCAGGCTATTCTTCAGCACATAGCGGGTAAAAACATCGTAACACACCACCGCCACCAGCACAGCAGTAAGCCACGAAACAACACGCCCAACGCGCTCGTTTAATCCATCGACAAATCGGATATATGCTCTTAACACCTGCAAAATGCTCTCCTCAAAAAAAGGATCAGGATGTGCAGAGCCTGCACTGGAATGGTTCTATCCAGTGATGGAAGGATGAACAGGATAAAATCAAAACCAGGAGCAATCACAGATAAAAAGGCTGTGGTTGCTTGTGTATCAGAATATAAACAATAATTCGCAAAGCAGGCGACAAAATATGACCTTTGATATAGGATCATTTTTTGTGTAAATTTACACAAATTATCTCACCCACAAAAAGGAGTAACCGCATGGCAGAACAACCGAACATCCTGCTCTTCATCAGCGACCAACAGCGCACGGACACCCTGCGGTGTTACGGCAACGACTGGATACAATCGCCGCATCAAGACGCATTGGCAGAGCGCAGCTTCGTCTTTGAAAACACCTACGTCACACAACCCGTATGCACCCCTGCGCGCGGATCCCTCATGACGGGCCTGTACCCGCACAATCACGAATGCATGGTCAACCGGGACATATTGCGCGACGAAATCCCATCCATCGCAGAAATGCTACCCGACACCTATCGAAAAGCCATGTTTGGAAAATGGCACCTCGGCGACGACTCCGTGCGACAACACGGATTCGACGAATGGATCAGCACAGAAGACGACCACCGCAACAAATACTCCCGCCCTGGCCTGCCCTTCAGCAGCTATTACTACTGGATGAAAGAACAGGGCATAGAACCCCAAAACAACAGCGCCACTGGAGAAATCATCTACTCACCGCGCCAGCGATCCCAACTCCCCGCAGAATACCAGATGGGCACCTTCATCGCCAACCACTCCGAGCGATTCATCCGGGAAAACACAGACCGCCCCTGGCTCCTCGTATTCAGCACATTTGAGCCACACCCCCCAATGACCGGACCCTACGACGGCATGTACGACCCCGATGCCCTACCCGTAGGTCCCACCTTCATCAAAAAACCAGAAGGACACGCCTTATTTAACCGCGCGCGCGCAGAACACTACCTCAACAACAGGGTTGAAGGTCACGACATGCGACAAGAAAAATCCTGGCGAAAACTGCGGGCGCAATACTACGGCAACGTAAAAATCATCGACGACGCCATAGGCCGCATGGTACAGGCACTGGAAGAAACCGGACAAATGGAAAACACCATCTTTGCCGTCACCAGCGACCACGGTGAAATGGCAGGCGACCACGCCATGTTCGAAAAACGCGCATTCTACGAAGAATCCGCGCGCGTACCCATGATCTTAAGCGTCCCGTGGCTCACCCAATCGCAAAAGCGTATCGACGGCGTCTTTGGACACGCGGACCTGATCGCCACCCTTGTGGAACTCGCCAATCAGCCACTATTAGAAACCCTCCCGGGCCGCCCGTGTGCCGACGTCTTAAACGGCGGTGCCGACCTGCGCGACCACACCGCATTCATGGAATGGAACGGCATTGGCGACCGCAACCTGGGCAATCCCAAAATCAACCTCATGTCAACCTTGCCCTGGCGCTGTGCCGTAACCGGAGACCGGTGGAAACTCAACTTATGTGCCGGCGACCAGTGCGAATTATTCGACCTGAACAACGACCCCTATGAAGAAACCAACCTCTTCGACGACCCTGCGCACCGCGACCGGGCGCGGGAAATCGCAGCCCGCATTCGACTGTGGCAACACGAAACGAATGACCACGCGCCCTTGCCTGCGGTTTGAAAAAAAATCAAAACCTCTGGATCGCGGCTTACACCCTGCCTGCCCCTGTATGCTTTAAGCAGGGGCCGCGATGACGGGAGCCTGCCCCGTAGTGTCTCTATACGGGGTCGCACATCTCACGTCTCACCTTTACAATTTACCTTGCAAATAAGAAAAGAATGGCTATATTGCATTTGTCCTTAATTCTTATCCCCAATTCTCAAAAGGAACCCTGCCATGGACGACGCGGCATTGTTAAAACTGCTGGAGGCTGGGATTGGTGAAGAAGTTGCTGCTACACAATTGAACATATCTCCCCAACAGGTAAAAGGACGAATCAGAGAATATTTGCAAGCAGGCATATTAAATTGCAATGGCGAACGCGAAACCATCAACTGGAAAGCCTTTGGCAAATGGAAAAAACTGGCGCGAACTGTTGAAACCGTATAGAAAAAGCAAAAACGGGTTGATGTAACAAAACGGGCAGTCGCATGTGTGCAACTGCCCGTTTTTTTTGGAGAACGAAGCGTGGAAATAGGTAAATGGTGTACCTCCATTCTCTTTCTTTCCATCTGTCTCAACTGCACCTCGCAAAAACAGGAGCTACAAATGGGTGTAGATGTATTTTTGGAACACCACACCCCTCTGGTAGCGGACGCACGGGTCGGCCTGATCACCAACCCCACGGGACGCACAAAAACAGGCATCACAACAATCGCCGCCCTGCAACAGCACCCGGACGTAAATCTCGTCGCCCTATTCGCACTTGAACACGGAATCAAAGCAGAGGCAAAAGCGGGCGAACACGTGCGCGACACACAAATGGACAGCCTGCCCGTATATTCCCTCTACGGAAGTGACCGCTCCTTAAAATCCGCACTGGACAACATCGACGTCATAATCTACGACATACAGGACGTGGGCAGCAGAGCCTACACCTACATCTGGAGCCTGACCAAAGTCATAAAAGCGGCGGGCGAACACGACAAGCGCGTCATCGTCCTCGACCGCCCCAATCCCCTCGGCGGACTAACCGTAGATGGACCCATAACCGAGGAAAAATGGCGATCATTAGTTGGAGGACTCTATCCGGTACCCCGCGCGTATGGACTCACAGCAGGAGAACTCGCCCGATATCTCAACCGCGAACACCTGCTCGCGTGTTCCCTCACCGTCGTCCCTATGGAAGGCTACCAGCGCAACACGCGCTGGGCGGACATCGGACGCGACTGGATCGAGCCATCGCCCAACATCCCATCGCCCGAATCTGCTATAACCTTTGCCGCAACCGGAACCATTGGCGCATTGGGGACGGTACACATCGGCATAGGAACCGACATGCCCTTTCAAATCGCTGGCGCGCCGTGGATCAACGCAGAAAAAACAGCCCGCGACCTGAACGCCCTGCAACTGCCCGGCGTAGAATTTCAACCCATAATATTTGAACCCGACACATGGCTGTTTCGCGACAAAAAAGTACAGGCTATATTCCTGCACATAACAGACCCCATCGCCTTTCGCCCAACGCGCACAGAAATATCCATACTCGCACACCTCGTGGCAACATATCCCGAATTCAAAATCCCAAAAGACCGATATGAACGCTTTGACCAGGCCATGGGAACCAGCACCGTGCGCGAAGCCCTCCTAAAAGGCGACAGCGCACGGGAAATATGGGAGCGATGGGAAGGGGAATTGGAGGAATTCGCTACTGTGAGGGAAAAGTATTTGTTGTATTAAAAAGGAGTCTCTCATGCCCGGCGTCATATTCTGGGATGTCGATACCCAATACGACTTCATCATGCCCGACGGCAAACTCTACGTCACTGCATCGGAAAAGCGCTTGCCGAACCTCAAAAAACTCACAGACCATGCCAGACAACGGGACATCCCCATCTACGGCTCGGTTGACAACCACCAGATAGACGACCCTGAAATCTCAGACAACCCGGACTTCCTGGAAACCTTTCCGCCCCACTGCATCGCCGGCACAGAAGGACAAAAAAAAGTACCCGAAACCCAACCGCAAAATCCCCTCTGGATCGACCCGGACGCCCCGGGCGACCTCATCAGCCGGATACAAAAACACAGCGGTGAAATCATCTTTCGCAAACAGCGTTTCGACGTCTTCACCAACCCCAACGTCGAACCTGTACTCAACGCCATCAAACCCGACCGCATCGTCCTCTACGGCGTAGCCCTCGACGTATGCAACGCCTACGCCATCAACGGCTTCTTAAACCGCAACACAGCGCCCATACAGCTCGTCCTGGACGCCGCACAAGCCATCAACCCCGAACGCGGGGACCGCCTGGTAGATGAATGGCAGCAACAGGGCGTTGAAATCGTATCCACAGACCAAATTATCAACGCGTAAAAAAACGGGCGACCACGGGCGGTGTACAACTGGTCGCAGTCCAGACCAGTTCACGATCGCCCCTACACACTTCAACCTTCGCACTTCACACTTCCCATGAACGTCTTCCTCCGCCTCATCACCTACATCCGCCCTTACCTGGGCCGCGTGAGCATCGGCATCGGCGCCACCCTCCTCATCATCGGCCTCGACGCCGTACAACCCCTGCTCATGCGCGAAGTCATCGACAACATCTTAACCCCCTACTTCACAGAAGGGAACTACATCGGTGATCGATTCTCCGACACAAAAATCGCAGCCGACTTCGACCTCCTCCAATACTACGCCCTGCTCCTCCTCGGCGTCTATATACTCCGCACCGTCTTCAGCTTCATCAACCGCTACCTCCTCGGCCGAACGGGACAGGACATCCTCTTCAGCCTCCGCGTCCAGGTCTATGACCACCTCCAGCACCTGGGACTGCGCTTTTACAACGACCGCAGCACGGGCGAATTGATGTCGCGCGTAACCGCCGACGTCGAATCCCTCCAATACACCGTCACAGACACCCTGGAACGCGTACTCATCGACATCGCAACCGTCTTCATCTTCGGCAGCATCCTCTTTGCCCTCAGCTTTGAACTCGCCCTCATCACCCTGTTGCCCATGCCCATATACAGCATCCTCATCATCTTCTACAACCGCACCATACGCCCCTATTACACCATGGCGCGCGAGCGCATAGCCGACATCAGCGCCCTTTTGCAAGACAACCTCTCCGGCATCCGCGTCATCAAATGCTTTGCCCGCGAAGGCCACGAACTCTCTCGCTTCACCCAAAAGTGCAAAGCCTTCCTCACCATCAGCATCACCATCATCAAAATCCGCGTCGGCTTCTACCCCCTCACCCGATTCATCATCTCAATGGGGCCCCTCCTCGTCCTCCTCTTTGGCGGGCGACAAATCATCTCGGGCGACCTCACCATCGGCACCCTCTTCGCCTTTCAAAGCTACCTCTGGCAATTCTACAGACCCGTAGAAAGCCTCACCCGCATCAACGACACCATCGTGCGCGCCTCTGCCTCAGCGCGTCGCATCTTTGAAATCCTGGACACCCAGCCCGAGATAAAAGACACCCCCAACGCCCTCCCCTTTGACCGCCTGAACGGCGGCGTTGAATTTCAAAACGTCACCTTTGCCTACGAACACGGACCCCCCGTCCTCCAGGGCGTATCCCTCAGCGCACAACCCGGCCAACTCATCGGCCTCGTTGGACCCAGTGGCGCGGGCAAAACCACCATCATCAACCTCATCTGCCGCTTCTACGACCCCGACTCCGGAACCGTGTGCGTTGACGGTCATGACCTCAAAAACATGCAACGCGCATCTTTGCGCAGCCAAATCGGCATGGTCTTACAAGAACCCTTCCTCTTCAACGGAACCATCCGCGAAAACATCGCTTATGGCAAACTCAACGCCACCGAAGCCGACATCATCAACGCCGCCATGATGGCCAACGCACACGACTTCGTCTGCGGATTCTCAGACGCTTATGACACCCACATTGGCGAACGGGGCGTGCGCTTATCCGGCGGCGAAAAACAGCGCATCTCCATCGCCCGCGCCATCCTCAACAACCCGCGTATCCTCATCCTGGACGAAGCCACATCTTCTGTTGACACCGAAACCGAAATGCTCATTCAAAACGCCCTTGAACGCCTCATGGAAGGCCGCACCACTTTTGCGATCGCCCATCGCTTATCCACCGTGCGCCGCGCCGACTGCCTCTACGTCATCGACCGCGGCAAAATCGTCGAATACGGCACACACACCCAGCTCCTCGCCAGCGACGGCCTCTACGCCCGCCTGTGCGACATGCAATTCGCGTTGGAAGAAGCGTAAAAGTCACTGGATCGCGGCTTTAAGCATGCCGCGATGACGTGCCTTTAACTTCACACTTGCCTATGAATACCATCACACAAAACCAACTCATCCCCGAAACCATTGACATACGTCAAAACGGCGACAGCCTGATCCTCTGTGCCAACGGAGAAGAACTGCACATCGACCACATCGCGCGCTGCTTCCCCTTTTCCACGCCCGACCAATGGATCAGCCTCCGCGACCGGGACGGAACCGAACTGGGCCTCTTGCCCACACTCGACGGATTAAACCCACAATCCCGGGCACGCGTTGAAGAACACCTCAAAAACCGCTACGACATCCCCAAAATCCAGACCATACTCAACATCGAAAGCAACAAAGAAGGCGGCACAACCTGGGACATCAACACCGACGCGGGACCTATGCGCTTCACAATCCGCGGCGATCAGAACCTCAACCTCAACGCATTTCCCGAAATCGTATTCACCGACGCCATAACGCGCAAACGCTACAAAATCCCCAACTATACCAAACTCGACCGCGCCAGTCAAAAAATCGCCCGCGCGTACCTGCCCATGAGCTCTCGCCACTACTCTGGACGACGAGGTGGCAGGAGCAGAAGGTAACAAAAAAGCCGACCACGTCGTGGTCGGCTTTTTTGTTTATATTCACAATTCCCCTCACTTTCCCCTTTTCAACCCCATCATCTTCGACGCGATCTCGACCTCCTCGGCAAACGCCTCTGCCGCCTCGTCATACGTATCAAACGGATCGCGAAAACTCAAATGGTAATCATTTTCCAAATACACCGAATCCCAATCCACAATATACCGCACCCGATTTTGCGACAACGTCTTCACCATTGCCGCCCGCGCCTTTGCCCGCGTATCAGCCGGAGGCGTCCCACAAGCCTCTTCAACGCGATCATCGGTCAACACGCGCTTCATCTTACCCTGTTGCTCCAGATCGAAATACAACCCGCGATTGGGATCGATATTGTGATACTCCAGATCCAAACTCTGCAACCACGGATCGTCCCAGCTCAAATTCTCCGACTCGCGAAACGCATCCAACAACCACTTCTTCGCCACCCAGTCCAGACGATCTGTCAACTGCATCGGATCGGACTCCAGATCATCCAGCGTGCGCTCCCACTCATCCAGCACCCAATCCGACTCCTCATCCAGACCCCTCAAATGGCGCTGCGACAAATCCAGATAAACGCGCTGTATATCAATAGCCGAAATAGACCGCCCATTCTGCCGGTCCAGAATCCACTTATGTGTTGGATCGCGCGAAATCTCCTTCAGTGCCCACACCGGATCGCCCAACTCCACCACATCCCCGGGAAAAATCTTCCGCTCCAGAAGATTCAGCACCATCGCAGTCGTGCCGACCTTCAGTGCCGTCGCATACTCCGACATATTCGAATCGCCCACCAGAAGGTGCAAACGGCGGTACTTGCTGTGATCGGCCAGCGGTTCATCTCGCGTATTGATAATCGCGCGAGAAAACTGAATCCACTGATAAATCTCAGTCACAATATGATCCGCACGCTGAGAAATCTGGAAATTCACCGGATCCTCCCGGTTGGTCACATCGCGCGCATTGTGCCCATAATAATAAAAACTGTCGTCATAACTGCCCACGCGACCTGCACCGCAAAAAATTTGGCGCGTCACCAAAAACGGCAACAGCGCGGGAATCACAACCGTTGAAAACGGCACATTGCGCCTGACCAGATAATTTTCGTGACAGCCAAACGTCGCACCCGTATAGTGATCGATATTATTCTTCAAAAACGACGCTTCTTTAGCCAACCCCAGCGCGTGCAATGCCCGGTGCAAAATGAGATCGCCAGCCCGATCAAAAGCCACAATATCCCACAACCCCATACACTCCGGCGTCGCGTATTCCAGATGCCCCATATCGATATAAACCCGCCCGGCATTAAACAAAAAACCCCCATTGCCCGGGGGTTCATCCCGTCCGCGATAGTGAATATCCACAATCCCGATACGGTCAACGTGAAAAATGTGATCCTTAACCTTCACCGAAATGGTATCGGGACTCACAAAACCCTCGTGCTCGGGCGCCAAACACCCATACTCGGTTTCTATGCCAAAAATGCGATCTCTCATTGGGACCCCTCAATTTTCAGCTTTCAGCCCTTCCCTTCCACCACCCACTGGATTGCGGCTTTAAGCATGCCGCAATGACGGCTCTAATTGCCGACCGTTGACCGCTTCTTACGCATTCTCAATGAACTGCGCCAGCGCGGGCGCAATTTCTTCTGCATCGACATTGCGGTACTTGTTTTTACCTACCCGCGACCGCTCGAGCACCACCGCCTCCACCTCCAGATCCTTCAACTCCGTCCCAAGCACATCAGCCACATCGACCTCCCCGGCCACCTGATCCAACGCGTCGGCATCGGTGGGCACCTCATCCATCTTCCCAATCCATCGCCCCATTGCCCATGCGCGAAGCGCGGCACCTGCGGCATCAGACAGAGACAACGCCTCCGTATCCAAACCCGACAACTCGCGCACCATCATCACATCCGCCTCCACAACACCCCCCACAGCAGCCCATTTCTCGTGCCGGTGAAACGCGCCATCGTAATCCACAGAATAAAAAATGTGCGCGCCCTCCTGCCCATCTAACTCCGCGAGAAGCACCCGCGCCAAAAAAGGAGACCGCACCACATCGTCAAACCCCGCCTTAATCGCAGGACCGAGACCAAAATACACAATTTGACGCAGTGTCACATCGTCTTCTGAATAATTAAACCCAATCGAATGCGCCATATCAATCGCAGCCTGCCGCAGATTCTCGATATCCGTCGAATGCCCAATCCCCGCGAGCAAGAGGCGATCGTACACCTCAAACACCTTCTGCTGACTCTGCGACAGCGTCAACAACAAAATCCCGCCCTCGTAACCCACACCCACGACCGGACTCCCCGTCCGGATCTGATCTTCAATATAATCGCGCCGATTCGCAACAGCCTCTGCCCAGCGATACGGCTCATCAGACAACATCATGCGCGTCCCGCCTCCTCCCCATCCACATATTGAACATAGAGCTGTCGCAACGCCTCGGTCTCGATCTCTTCCAAACCCGACGCCGTAATCGTCTTCACCGACGGAAAAATATCAGCCGACCGCTCGTATCGACCCGTCGCCGAATCGTATTCCGACGCCGTATCCAGAAGCTGGAGCGCGTGCCCGATAGCCGCATCGCGATCCATATCCACAAACCGCCGACCGCCCCAGCGATTCAAATAATACATCGCCCCGCGAATCGCCGGCGACCCCGACCCCGTCGTCGTAAAATCCGCACTCTCGAACTGCGCCCCCAGCGCATCGTAAAAATAAATTTTACCCCGCGCATCCACCCGGTCATACGTCGCAAAAATGGGAATCACAGCGCCAATACCCTGCATCGCCATCGGCAAATTATCCTTGATCAACAGCGACAACCGGCGCAACTTCGCCTGCAAACTCATCTCCTGGAGCAAACGGCGGCGATAATACTGAAACGCATGCTCTAAAATCCGCGCAATCTCAAACGCAATAGAAGGCGACCCCGAAATCGCCATCACCGAAAACGCATCCAGATCGATCACCTTATCCGCGCGGTCGTAAAGCACCATATTGCCCGCAGTGGCGCGGCGATCGCCCGCAACGAGCACCCCATCGGCATATTGAAATGCCAAAATCGTCGTCGCATCCGTAGGCTCAAAAGGCAACGCGCGCTCGGCCTGTACATCGCCCAAATTCTCACCCGGAAACCGGTAGCCCGATTGCCGCAGCAAATCGACAAAATCCCCACCCGATTGCATAAGCTACTCGCCTGTACGCTGGCGATAGCGCCGCGCCTGATTGGGATCAACGCGCCGCATGCGCCGCAGCAAATCGCGTGTATCTGGCCGCTCCACCTTCGGGCGCGCGGGGCCACCATCGCCATCATCACCCGGACCAGGTCCTCCCGGATCGACCGGCTTCGTCCGTCGTTCAAACTGTAAGACCTTATCCATCTACGGCCTCCTTAATGAAAAAAGCAACCACCGATGAACACCGATGAACACCGATGAAAAGCAAAAGCCTGCCCCTGCATGGTGTTGAGCAGGGGGCAAAATCTTCTGGATCGCGGCTTACACCCTGCCGCGATGACGCATGCCTCGCCCCTACAGGTATTCACACTTCACACTTTCTCTAACGCCTCTAAAAAACTCTCCAACGTCTCCGAACTATCGAGTACCTCATTATAACGCTGCACCCGCTCTTCATCCACCAATAATTTCATATCCACCGCATGCTGGCGACCATTGCGCTTAAACACAATGCGATCCCAGTTAATCGACGACACATAATCGCCGAACTTCTCCAAACTGCGCCCTCGAAAATACGCCCGCGTACCCGAAGGCGGTTCCGACATTGCCGCTGCCACCTCATCATCGCCGACCAGACGCACCACCTGCCCCTGCGACTCCAGCAAATAATACAACCCCGCATCCCGATCCACATTGCTATATTCCAGATCCTGACTCTGCATCCAGAACAAATCATCGGGATTATCCCACGCCAGATTCTCCGCCTCGCAAAAACTATCGATCAGCCACTTCTTCGTCACCCAATCGCACACCCCCACCAGATCCATTGGATCGCGGCTCAACTTCTCTATCACATCTTCCCACGCAGACAACACCCAATCCGTCTCCTGATCCCGCCCGGCAAACTCGCGTCGTGCCAGAGCCAAAAACGCATCCTGAATTTCAACCGCGGGAACGAGGCGATGGCCGGGACCCTCGACCTCTACCAGCCACGCATGCGACTGATCCCGGGCGATATTCTTCATCGCCGCAATCGGATCCTTCAGCCGATAATCGGGCAAACAATCCGCCTCAATCAAATCGATCACCAGCGCCGTTGACCCCACCTTGAGCGCCGTAATATACTCCGACATATTGGCATCGCCCACAATCACGTGCAACCGGCGATATTGCGCCGCATCTGCGTGGGGTTCATCGCGCGTATTCACAACCGGACGCTTGTGCATCGTATCCACACTCGCGATCACCTCAAAAAACTCCGCGCGTTGCGACAACTGATAAATCGGTGCGCGATCCTCCCGCTCAACACCCACCTTCCCAGCCCCACAAAAAATCTGCCGCGTGGGAAAAAACAGCAACAACCCCTCTAATATACGCTCGAAAGGCACCGAGCGATCCATCAAATAATTCTCGTGACATCCATAGCTGTGCCCTTCGAAATCCGTATTATTCTTATACATCCGCACAACGCCCTGATCGAGCATCTCCGTGCGCCGCTGCGCGCAAATATCCACAATGCGCTCCCCCGCCTTATCCTGCGCCACAAGCTCGAACAAACTCGTGCACTCACCCGTTGAATACTCCGGATGCGTGTGATCGTTGTAAAACCGGGAACCATTGTAAATAATCAAATCGCTCTTCAATTCTTTAAACGGAATCTTGCGCTTGCGGTCCTGTTGCAAATGCACCTTTTCATCGGCATCATTCAACAGATTTTTAACCTCAAACCCCCGCTCATCCCGCCGGGGATTCTCCAGCCGATAATCCCACAACGGAACAAAAGCCCCTTGCTGATAGCATCGAATCAACTGCATCGACTCTTCGACCACATCGACCTTATCCACCTCGTCAATCGTGATCCCA
Source organism: Gemmatimonadota bacterium (assembly GCA_009838845.1). NCBI lineage: Bacteria > Pseudomonadati > Gemmatimonadota > Gemmatimonadota bacterium. The sequence continues at coordinate 41,158 of VXRD01000091.1, forward strand.
TATTCCGTTTCTATACCGAATAAACGAGTCATATTATCTCACAACGCCAGTAATGACAAAACCTTCTGGATCGCGGCTCAGGCCTGTCCCTGCAGGGTGTTGAGCAGGGAAGCATACCGCGATGACGCATGCCTTGCCCCTACAGTTGTTCACACTTCATACTTCACACTTCACACTTCAAACCACGCCATGCCTTGAGATGCGTCGCTCTCGCCTGGGGCGAATCGGCACTGCGCGCACCACATTTTCCGGATCGTAATCCAGCAACTTCAACCAATCCTCTGTATTATCCGTCGGCGGGAAAATCTCATTCTCGCTGTACTCGGTCTCTATTCCCACGAGCAAATCGTCAAAACCAATCCCATCTTCTGCGCCCGACGCAATACACCGCTTAATCGCAATCTCCTTCGCGCGCTGCACAATAGACTCGAGAATAGCCCCACTACACAGATCTCCGCGGCTCAACACCTCCTTGCGACCGCTTCTGAGCAACACCTCTAAAAAGCGCGTATCATCGCGCCTGGCATATATCTCTGCTATCGTGCGCGCCACAAGATCGTCAACCGCTGCCCGTACATCGCCATCGTGCGCGTTTAACGCATCCTCTGACAGCGGCAAATCGGCCGTCAAATAAATACCCAGAATCTCGCGCGCGGCATCCTCATCCGGACGCAGCACCTTGATCTTGCGATCAATACGCCCCGGGCGCAAAATTGCCGGATCGATCAAATCTGGACGATTGGACGTCAAAATAATCACCACATCTTGCAGGGAATCGATCCCGTCCATCTCGGAACAGAACATCGGCACAACCGTATTTGAAATATTGTGCGACCGAATCGCCCGCCGCGTCCCTAACACCGACTCTGCCTCGTCGATAAACACCACCGGCAAAAACCCCTCGCGCCGCTTCTCGCGCGCCTGAGAAAAAATCTCGCGCACCTTGCGCTCGGACTCTCCCAACCACATATTCAAAATCTCAGGACCCTTAATATGCATAAAACACGCCTTGAGATTCAGACCGTCTTCCTGCACCTGCTTCTCCAGATTGTACGCCGTCGCCTTCCCAATCAGCGTCTTGCCGCACCCCGGCGGACCGTACAGCAAAAATCCCTTGGGCGTACTGTACTGAAACCGCTTAAACAACTCTGGGTGCAACACCGGCATCTCAATCGTATCTTTAATCGCCTGAATCGCATCCTTTTGCCCACCGATCTTCTCCCACGGCAAATCCGGAACTTCCTCCAGATAAAAATCCTTAACCTCGGAATGCGGCATCTTCTCCAGCGCCACGCGAAAATGCGGATCGATCCGCACCTCTTCGCCCGCCTTCAAAGCCTCGGCCTCCAGATCTGCTCCCCGCAGCAAAACATGCGTCTGTGAACCGTGTTCTTGCCCCACCTGCAAACGCCCATCATCCAGCACATCGACAATTTTACCCACCGTACCCGACGGAGACTCGCCCATATCGCCCACCACGGCAAACGCCTCATTTACCAGCACCCGCGTCCCCACCTTCAAACGTCGCTCATCCAACCGGGAATCCACATTGGCGTAATACTCCGCCCCCCCCACCGTAATGTACGCGATGCCATTTTCCGGCGGCGACAGCAACGTACCAACCCGATTTGCCGGTGCCGTCACCTTCTCCAGCGCCCCTTCCAACTCCACAATCGTGCGCCTCGCATCCTCAAATGTAATCTCATCTTCCTGAAGCTGCCGGCGCAACTGGTACAACAGGGGCCGCCGTCGATCCGTCTCATCCATCGTCATCAAAATTTGATCGATAATCGACAGCGACTGAAACGTATGCTGCATATCCACATAGTCCTGAAGAAAATCTTCAGGTGACTTTCTCTGACGATCAGAATCATTGGTATTGATGGCTGACCCCCTCTCTGTCTGAATCAGGATTTACAGGATTTAAGGATGAACAGGATAAAGGCAAAAGCAAAACCTTCTGGATCGCGGCTCAACCCCATGCCGCGATGACGGGTACCTTTAACGTCTCTCTTCCTACTTCACACTTCCCTCTTCACACTTCAACCAAGAATACCATATCTCAAAACCCGTGTCAAGCCGTGAACCTACTCCTTTTCGAGCTTCTCTAACTTGCGTTCCATATCGATCTTAACCTCAGCGACGATATTGGGAATCGGATCCTTCTTCCCCGCCTTAATAACCACAGGCTTAGTGATATCAAAATGCACCTTGTGTTCCAGCACCAGCCCGCGCGTCGCATCGATCACCCACGACCCCCCGCCTTTACCCTTCCCATTGTAATACAGAGAAGCCACACTCACCTCAACCCATCCCGCGTACTCCACCTCACTCTCCTCATCGATATGCACCTCCACGCGCCCCTTCTCATTCTTGATATTCTTCACCTCATAAGTACTCTTAATTTTAATCTGCGAATCGCGCCCCATCATATCCATACTCGCAAAAGGACGCCAGAAATCGCGCTCGCCCGTCCAGGTATCGCCCTTATTAACCGGTCCCTCTGGCAAAACGGGCGCAAACGCGGGTATCGCTCCCTGGAACATATCCGTAATCAAATCCTGACGATCCACGCGAAACGCGGGAAAATCTGGCTCGAACTTCTGCACCACACCCTCGGGCGTCACCTGCCAGGTAAAAACCCTGTCATTAAACAGATCAAACGTAAACGGAAACTGCTCATACGTCTGCTTCTCGCCCAGAAAAATCGCTGCACTCGCACCCTTTTTAATCTCAGCGCGAACACCCATCACCCCTTCGGGAATGGTCCTCCCCGGCAACGCCTGGGGCACAATCACCTCTTCATGGCTGCGCCATTCATTATCTATAATCACGCGAATATGCCCGCTCTCCATCACAATCTGCTCGCCCATATTGCTGAAATACTCCACCCGGAACTTGTGCTTATATCGCGCCTTGCGACCCTCTGGAAACTTCAGCGTCAGCGCTGTGGGCTGCGCCCAACAATCGGGTGCAACACCGACGAGTAACCCCAAAATAATCGTTAATTTTGATATACGCATAAGAACCTCTGTCTGAAGCGATGTACAACTGGTCGATTTTCAGACCAGTTCATCAGGATTTACAGGATGAAAAGATGAACAGGATAAAAATCAAAAGCAAAACCTTCTGGATCGCGGCTCAACTGCATGCCGCGATGACGCATGCCTCGCTCCTACAACAATTGGTCTCACCCTTCACCCTTCACACTTCCCACTTCCTACTTCTCGTCCGCTTCACCCGCACCGGGCGACCGTTTTTTTCTGCCGACTCCCATGCGGCCTCCGTCAACTGAATCACGCGCAAACCGCACACCGGCGGCACCTGAACTTCATCGCGTCCCAAAATTGCATCCACAAAATTTTGATCTGGACTTACAAACCGCGAAGGCAAACTATCTGCATTGACCTCCACGGGTGCGCTGCCACCGTATTTACACGTCAACTTCCCATTGCGAGAATAAATCGCCCCCTTCGTGCCCCAAATCGTAATATCTTCCCACATCCCCGGACCCGGACCTGTACCCACAATAGAAAAATTCGCCAGCGCGCCATTCTCAAACACAATCGACAGCGCCGAATTGATATCCACCTCTGTATCCAGATTATCCATAAACGCCGACACGCGCGTGGGTGCCTGATCCACCATCCACAGCACAATATCCAGCAAATGACTCCCCGAATCGTTCAACTGACCCCCGCCCGACAGCGCGTGAACCTGTCGCCACTTCCCCTGTTGATTCTCATACCAGTGCTGGTCTTGCATCGCCTGAATAAACTGAACCTCTCCGATCTCCCCAGCCTGAATCTGATTCCGAATAAACCGAAACGTCGGCGCCAGATGCCGTTGATAAGACACCATCAAAACGCGATCCACCTCCTCTGCCTTATCCATCACCTGAAACGCGTGATCAACCGTACAAACCATCGGCTTCTCCGTCAGCACATGCAGACCCTTATCCAGGCTATCCATAATCTGTTCAAAATGCAACGTATGCGGCGTAGAAATCTCGGTCGCATCCATCTCCACCTCTTGCAACATCTCCCTGTGATCTGCAAACCTCGGCAACGCCTCTGTCTCTGGCACGCGTTCGTACAACCGCGCAAAACTCTCATCACTCGGATCTGCAAGCGCCACAATCTCCACATCCTGCATATTCATCAAACGCCTGATATGACCGCTCATATTGCCACCGCACCCGATCAAGCCCATTCGCACCTTCTCCATCAAAATCTCCTTTTGAAAACCTTCTGGATCGCGGCTCAACTACATGCCGCGATGACTCCTCCCACTTCACACTTCTATTCGTGCTCGAATATAGTTTCACATATATAATACCGCAATAACAAAAAAAAGGCCACTGGACAAAATGTCCAATGGCCTTTTAGAAAACCCTGGATTGCGGCTACAACCCTGCCGCAATGACGGGCGAGGCATGCCTCGCCCCTACAATCATCTGCGTACATCTGCGGATCTACTTCAACAGCAGCATCTTCTGGATCGCGGTATTTGGACCCGCTTTGATCTTGGCGATATAAACGCCACTACCAACGCTGCGGCCCATATGGTCCTTAGCATCCCACTGGACACTATAGCGACCCGCCGTATAATGCTGGCTCACGAGTTGACGAATCTCCTGCCCAATCGCATCGTAAATAATGACGGACACAGCTGTGTCAGTGGGCAACTCGTAGGAAATCGTCGTCCTCGGGTTAAACGGATTGGGATAAACAGCCGAAGAAAACTCTGTGGGCAGGGTGAAACGCGCGCCCAACAGCACCTCAATCGGATTCGAAAGGTTAACCGTCCCATCCAGATCAATCTGCTCGAGAACATAATAAACGATCTCAGCAGCGGGAAGACTATTATCCTCAAACATATAATCCATCAACTGATCGGTCGTACCAGCACCAGAGATAAGCTCGCTAACCGCCTCGTAGGTCTCTCCATCCGTGCTGCGAAGCACGCGGAAACCCGCATTATTGGTCTGCGAAGCCGTGGTCCAATTAATCACCACGCGGTCTTCAACCACCGAACCGACAAATGACGACAACTCAACCGCCACCTGCTCGGTAAATTGAATGGTGACCTCAAGAGCTTCCATCATACCATCCGAGGCTGTCACCTTCACAACCGAAGAAACATAACCAGCGGCTGTCAAAGTCAGGACATTACCATCGACCGAATGTTCAATCGTGGATTGTGGATCATCGCCCACACCTTCTAGGAGATCTACAGTGAACGTAACCGTAGCCCCTTCGGGAAAACGCAAGGCTGTAACCGTAACCACCGCAGTGCCACCGCGCGGGATTGTATTGATGAGACCAGGTGACACATCCAGACCCGGACCGTGGTTATACAACACCGGAGCAGGCACAGGTAGCATCGATTCCTCGCCGGAAGCGAGAACGCCTCTAAACGACGCAACGCCAACTGAAAAAGGCATCTCCTCGGCACCCGTCATCAGCTTCAGCGTACCCAAAAAACCACCATTGGACAGCATCACCGCTTCTTCGGCACCGACATCGATCTGATTGCCGGAAATACCCAGCAGCGTCATACCTTCAGCAGGCGCAAAATCCGTGATCGTTGCCGCAGAAGCCGGATCAACCATAAACACAATACTCGCACCGCCGAGACCACCTTCTACATCACCTGCAAACACCTCAATAGCAATCTCTTCATTGGCACCGGCACTGGCCGAGAGCATGCCATCATCCATCATATTCATCATGTCCATGCCGACAACGGCATCCAGTGAGGGGAGCCTCACTTCGACAAACTCAATCGTAATCGGATCGGTCGTCGTCATGCCATCACTCGCCGTCACCGTCACCTTTGCCGGGCCACTCGCCGTCAACGTCAGCTTGGCACCATCCATCATGGACTGAACCATCTCGATCATTTCGCCCTGTACATCAAACGTAATCGTCGCATCCGCGGCAAAATTCACCGCCGTTACCACGACCGACCCCGTGCCACCTGGCGGCACCGGAATCATCATAGACATATCCATCATAGACATATCTGTCATCAGCCTGGGCTTGACATTAAAGTTAATCGTACTCATCATCGCCATCATCTCTGGCGCGATGACATCGCTCGACGCTGCACTTTCGGCAAGCGTCACCGCTTTAATGCCCAGATGGAATTCCATATCCGTCACATCTGCCACAGTAGAAAACTCGGCGCGTCCAAGAAAACCGGACTCGGGCAGTGAAACAGGCGCAGTCGCTGCAAAATTTACGCCCGTCGCCTCTGGAATAGCAAACAGAAACGCGCTATTCTCGACCTTATCGAGCTTTAACTCTTCAGATTTAAAATCAAATTCGATCTTCACACCGACCAGCGACGTGGTCACGCCCTTGGCGAAAACCTCAACTGCAATTTTTGTGCCCTGTCCAGAGACATTGCCAGCATGAACGCCATCGTCCGTCTGATTGCCTGCTCCGCCATCGGTAATCAAATCAATCGACACCGTCGCATTTGCATTGGGACCAGCAGAGGCTTGACCCGCAAACGCCAGAAATGCAAGGGCAGAAAAAAATAACAATCCTCTTTTCAAAAACATTTGCAAGACTCCTTCGCTGAAAACTACTCCTTGTAAGTTCTAAATGACAAATTAAGGGCGAGACATAGGCATGCCTCGCCCTTACCGAATTACTTGAGCAGCATCAGCTTCCGCACATCCTGGAACTTCCCTGCCGAGAGCTGGTAGAAATAAATACCACTCGAAACCGGCGTCCCGCGATCATCCATACCGTCCCAACGGACCTGATAACGACCAACCGACTGCGGTTCAGCAGCAATCAGCGTCCGAACGACCTGACCCACCACATTGTAAACCTGGAGCGTCACATCGGCGGACTCGGCCAATTCGTACCCGATCGTCGTGTCGGGGTTAAACGGATTGGGGAAATTCTGGAGCAGTGCAAACTCTGTAGGCGTCGTCTGGATATCCAGCACACCGCCAGCCAATGGATTGGCGAGTTGACTCGGATCGAAAACCAGACCCTCGGCAATCTCAAACCGCGCATTATCTTCAAAATCGCGCAACACGCGGAACACCAACCGAACAATATCGCCACCGCCGGAAACCTCCGAACCATTGACGATCGCATTCATAACGTGAACCTGCCCGGCCTCAGGCGACCAACCCCTCAACAGCGGCGTCTCGCCACCTGAAGACAAAAGCAAATCTTCAGCAACTGGCATCGCCTCTACAAACTCGAACTTCTCGGCATCGTAGTTAAGCACAAACCCATAACCCATCAGAGCCTGCACATTGGCGAGAGACACATCCACAAACATATTCTCGCCAGCCACCACGCGATCACTGCCCAAACGCAACGTCAACTCGGCAGTCTCATTCACGCCAGGAGGCGGAATCAGAGACTTGCCAGCCGGACCCTGCGCTTCTTTGCCATACGAGCTAAAGAACAGGATAAAGTCATCGAAATTGACCATCTTATCGTCATTCAGGTCAGCCTGAACAAAGACTCTCCAGTTCTCGTGCGTCTCATCTGTATTAAACGCCATCGTAAAGGCTATAAAGTCTTCAAAGTCAACCGTCAGCGGCGTTTGAGTTTCCCCGTGCCTGGGAAGTCTGACAATATAAACGGGATTGCCATCTGCATCCACAAATCCCCTGCGCGTGGGCGTAAGCTCAACAAGTAGAGGAACACTTGGCGTCATATTGGTACCGTCCATCGCAACCACAGACACCAGCACCGCGGGCAGACCCTGATTAATCAGAGACTCGATCAAAGCCTGGGGAACCTGGAAACTGCCCGAACCAGCGGGCGCAGGCCCGATATCAATCATCGAATCTTCGCCAGCACCGCCTCTGACCACGTATCCCGTCACGTGCGGAATCATAATCCCGTAACCGCGATACATCACAATATCCATGCCGCCATCATCGGCGGACACCGTCCAGGTAACCATTCCGGTCTCAACATCAGCGGCGAGACCAGTCGCAGCAGCAGGGGCTGTATCGTCAACCGCAGCCACCATATCTTCCGTCGCCGTAATTGCAGACGAAACAATGGGACCAGATCCATCCGTGCGGATATTCTGCGGAACAGCCAAATCGCCACCGACGAGCACACTCAAATCGGGATCCAGAGCCGCAAACACCACATTCTTCTGGTTCCCAATAAGCGCGTTCAAATAATCAGCAGAAGGCATAAACACCTGTGCGAGCTCATCCTCGGTCACAACGAGATTGGGATCCAGACCCAGGAACTGAACCAACTGTTGCACGCTCTCCTTGGAGAACACGCGCTTGCCAGCAGGCGTAATCACATCCTCTGCCGAACCCATACCGGTCTCGGCAGCAACGCCCCAGCGGGTTGCCTTCGCATCCGTCACCGGAACAACGGCGCGCGTCGTACCATCATTATCCATCGCATCGACAACAGCCCAGGCGACCCACTCTGCCATCGGGTTACCCTCTGAATCATTCACCATCATCTCGCGATAGACGCGATACTGACTCACATCTCCGTGATTTTCCGAATTGGCAAAAGTCACCATCACATAGTGACCATTGTCGCCTTCCTGATCCTGCACCATCACACTCGCAGGCGCAGCGGGCTTCATCTGGCTAAACGAAACTTCTACCGCAGCCGTCGTAACGCCGGCACCAGAAGCCGTCACACTCACAGAAACTGGACCCGTGGCCGTCAAGGACAAAACATTGCCATCCTGTGACATTGAAAGATCACTCTCTGAACCACTCGTCACCTGGACATCGAACGTAACCTCAGCACCTTCGGGAAAACCAACAGCCACGACCGATGACGAACCGCTGGGAACAACAGACTGAGGAACCTCGACATCAGCCATATTTGTCGTAACAGAAGGCATCGCCCTGAAGATAACCTTCAACGCACTTGTCTCCTTACCGTCACTATCCATGGCTTTCAGCGTCACCTCAGCAGAACCTTCACCACTACCCGTCAACGTGACCATAGCACCATCCGTAACAGCATTAACCGACGCTGTACCGGATACTTCGGTGAACGTATAAGTAATACCGTCACCCAGACCCGTTGCCGTAACTGTCACCGTTGCCTCTCCACCAGTCGGAATAATAACATCGGCGTTATCTGCCGTCAGATAAGGCGGAGGATTCACAAACGAAATCGTCAGCGGAGCCGTCGTCGCCGTGCCATCGGTGGCCTCCATCGTCACATCCCCGGGATTACTCGTCGTCACCGTCCAGGTCGCAGCACCAGCACCTGTAGCAAACCCGGCACCACCCGTAATTTTAAAATTAATCTCGGCACCGGCATCAAAACCGATAGCCGTAACCATCGCTGAAGCTGAGGCACCAAAATCTGAAAACACCACCTCGGTACTCTCAGTCTGTAGTTCCGGTGGTGCCTTGGTAAAAACAACCTCAACCGGACCAAGCGCCACGCCACCGACCATTGCCGACACCGACACTGTGGCATTGCCCGTTGCGGACAACATCACAGAATTACCATCATCCGACACTGTGCCCGCACTGGCGGGATCTACGGTAAACGCAACCGCTTTGCCCTGCGTATCCATCGCGGTCACCGTCGCCGTACCCGTCTCGCCGTGGCCAACCGTAACCGCAGTTGCGCTCGCCTCGAGATAGGGCGCGAACTGGACGACCGTCAAAGCATCACCACCACCCACACCCCTCCTCATTCCATCTGCAGTAAGCACCGTAAACGAGGCAACACTAATGGTAAACTCAGTGGCATCGGGATTCACTGTAAACGTCACAGAGCCGTAACTCCCGCCATCCAGCATCACAGCCGGTATGCCGAGAAGTGTAACGCTCATACCACTTACGCCGCCCGGAGGTACTCCCAAACCGGTAGCAGGCATACCACCTGTGATCGCCGCCGCTCCAGCGGGTTCAACCGCAAACATGATCTCAGCACCAGTCGTTGCTTGCGCCAAATCGGGAACAGCGACATTGACGACGAGTTCACCATCGTCATTGATTGCGCCATCACTCGTCAAAGCAGCTTCAATGCCATTAAACGAGACCGCAGCGGATGGGGTAAGTGTAAGGCCATCAAGCGTAACCGACTTAATGCCAATGGAAAATTCCTGACCCGCCACATCTGTGTTTGTCGTAAAAGTGAAAGGAACACTTGCTGGCACAGGTACTGCACTAATAGATAACAGGGAAACCGTGCCGGGATCTGGTTGTAACCAGCCAGCAGGTGCAGCAAGCGTTAAAAGAGACTGGTCAAAATCAAATTCAACCTGTATGGCATTTACGGATTGGGTAATACCCGTTTGGGACACGACAACCGTAATTTCCGTGCCCTGTCCAGAAACCTTGCTTGGAGTACCCATGATCGAGATACTCTGCGCAGAAGCCTGCCCTGCAAATATCAGCAATGCCAAAGCAGTCATAGACAAAAGACTTTTTTTCAAAAACATTACAAACTCCTATATGAAAATATGGATCGGGAAGTTTCCCAGATGAGACTTCCCGATCCATCGGCGAATTACTTGAGCAGCATCAGCTTCCGCACATCACTGAACTTTCCGTCTGCCGAAATCTGGTAGAAGTAAATTCCACTCGAAACCGGCACACCGCGATCATCCATACCGTTCCAGCGAATCTGATAGCGACCCGCATTCTGCGCCTCGGAAGCGACCAGCGTCCGAACCACCTGACCCAACACATTGTAAATCTGGAGCGTCACGTCGGCGGACTCGGCCAAATCGTACTTAATGGTCGTATCCGGGTTAAATGGATTGGGGAAGTTCTGGTGCAAAGCGAACTCTCTGGGCGTACTCTGAAGTTCCAGCACACCCGCGACCACCGCCGGATTGGAAAGCTGACCCGGGTCAAAGACCAGACCGTCGGCAATCTCAAACCTGGCGTTATCCTCAAACTCGCGCAACACGCGGAACACGAACCGAACCACATCGCCACCGCCGGAAATCGCCGTGCCATTATACAGACCATTGGCAACGGTAACCTGACCGTCGGCAACCACATGGTGGAACAGCGTCTCTCCACCTGTTGACTTGAGCAGATCCTCATCGGCAGGCGCCACACTCACGAACTCGAACTTATCGGACTCGTAATTGAGCGCGAACCCATAACCGACCAGAGCAGCGACATTGGCAAGCGACACATCGACAGCCACCGTCTCGCCAGCGACCACGCGCTCACTACCCAAACTCAGCGAGAACTCAGCATTCTCGTTTACGCCGGGCAGCAACACGAGCGGCTTCGTCGCCGGACCAACAGCTGTCTTGCCAAAGGACGTGATAAACTCGACGAAGTCAGCGACATTAACCATGCCATCGTCATTGACATCGGCCTGAACATTGTAATTATCATCGCCTTCGCTGCTACCAAACGCAGCAACCAGAGCGAGGAAGTCAGCCACGTCAACTGTCATATTCTCTGCAGAGATGAGATAAACCGGATCGCCGTTTGCATCGACAAACTGCTTGCGCACTGGCTTAGGCGGCGTATCGTCAAAGACAATTGTCAACTCGCCCGTCTCATACAGACCATTCGTAGCCGACACCATCGTCGTACTTGCCACACTCGCGGTAATCATCAACTTGGCAACGCCATCGTCATCGGCTTCCACGGTCCCTGCATCCTCACCGTTCCGGGTAAAGGTCACCATATCGCCAGCATTATAGCCTTCGGCTGCGACCGTGACCGTTATTTCACCGGGATCAGCGGGAATCATAACATCTTTACCCGCCTGATCCTCTTCCATACCGGGCACCCAGAGCGTAAGCATAGGTGTCAAAGGAGCAGAAATCTTGAACTTCGCAGTACTTCTGATGTTCTGGCTTCGGGTATCGCCCTCTTTCAAGGACCCATTCACGACCCTGACCTGAACCGTCTGACTGCGTCTATTGTCAGGTGCGACGAGATCATAAGTCTCGCCATCCTTCCCGATACTCAAGATCAACAGAGCAAAGTCTTCAATAGCGGGAACGCCGATAATTTCGACATCAATGCCATTCTTATATTCAAAGGCACCACTGTCTCCCACTCGGGTATCCAGCACATCCAGGGAGTCGTCGAAATCAGCCGCAAACGCTCTTACCGAGGGGTTGCCATGCCTATCGACCGGGACCACCCGAAGGGTGTAATCGCCCCAAATCTCTTGTGCAGCGCCTTCTACGCCTTCTTCCCAGGCGGTTATATCAAACCCGGCAAAGTCGGCAGCACCAACGTAGAGACTATCGATTGCACTACCAAATCCCACGACTGCTGTATCACCCATACCGGAATCCAGATGCTCGACCATAATCTTGATGAAACCAGTAGCCTTGTTCGACTTGACCGTAACTGTGCGCTTACCAATTCTCCAATCGGCAGCACTCAGCATAGCCTCGCCATCGGGATTATCGGCATCATCTGTCACGCCCGTGCCTTCAAACCACACGGACTCGGCAGCACCACCGTCTGTATCCCAGGCACTGATCCGCGCCATGTTCTTATACGTCAGCGCCATGCGCTTCGTATCAGACCCGGCATCGTAATCTTCAGCCTGAATCGTCAGCATATTTGCCTGACCAGCAATCACAGAGTCCATCCCGGCTTCGAATGTGTACCTGGTCGCTATCGGATTATCGAATTCTGCGTTAAATCGCATACCCGAAGAGGAATCCGCAGGCGTGATATAGATATTACCCGCGAGATCGCGGACAAATATCGTCATATCATAGCTTGTCTCATCCGTTAACTCACCAGAGAAATCGAAGCTATCTTCGCCCTTTGTCGTTACCCCACCACGTTCCTTGATGACATCGGCTCCACCTGTCGCAGTGAACCTGACCGCAATCGAGTCCACGTCTTCCGGCAGTGTAAAGACCGGCGGTGTCGCATCGTTAAACTGGTCCTCTTCAAGCAAACGGTTCTTGGGGAACCAGTCCGTAAGCTTTGGAGGTGCTGCATCGTGCGTAACACCAGAAATCGTCGTCTTGGTTGTGTTACCCAATATATCTGTCGCCAAAACAGCGAGTTCTATGTCTGTACCGGCTATATTCGCGCTCGATGGCACGTAGGCTTTGCCCGGATATTTATCATCATCGCCTTCCCCGTCTTTCTTCGGAGAGCTGAGATCGTACGTTTCATAAGTAACGGTTGAATCCCCTACACTACTCGAAGAAAACTGGTCAGTGATATCCAGGGTATCCGCTCCGACTGCAAAGACCTCGAGCATGGAAAGATCTTCATCCACTTCAACGACCAGAGGATTGAGAAACTCACTATAGCCATGCACATCATCCGATGTATGACCTGTAAAACGCAGGGGATGCGCATGATCATAGATACTGTCGGGATCCGCAGCAGGATACCGGATCGTAACGCCCGGCGAACGAGAGTCAATGGCAAACGTCTTTTTGAAGGCAACACTACTATAGTTGCCCGCCTGATCATTTACCTGTACAAGGACCTCACCCGTCGCTTCATCCGGCTCAAAGAAGACACCTTGCCGTCCTATACCCTCGACATAGTTATCGGTTTTAAATCGGAAGAATCCTTCATTTACCGTCCAGGAGACACGCAATGAATCTGCGGTGGAAGCGATGACCTGAGCAGCACTAAAGTTGACGGTCTTAGCCTGAGGTGCGACATCGCCAGCAGGATATGAGACGCCTCCCATAGCTGTCCCGGAACCATCAACAGGCCGTACCTGAACCCGGACACCAGAGTCTCGGAAAAGAACATTTCCACTAACCTTGATAGCGACGCGAATATCATCGCCAACTGTAGCAGTAATACCCGAGTTCACTTCTTCGTCGTCCCCTGACCCAGATGTAACCCTGACATCAGTAATGGCAGAGTTTGAAGGCGCGAGATTATCAACCTTAAACAACTTCCCGTCACCTCTGTATCTGTTCGCTTCATCCACAAGTGTGGGATTAGAAGGATAAACCGCTTTGTCTGAATCCCTATTTGTGAATGAGTCTGAAGCTTGACCAGAAGTGAACTCAATATGCACATACGCGCCCAGATATTGACCATCCCTCGCCGGATCTGTAGTACCCGAATCATCGCGAGGTCTTATCCTGATCTCAAATCGGATCGTGTCATTGCCGCGCCAGATAACATCACCGCGACTGCGACTTCCCGGTTCCTCAAAAGTAACGGATCCGTTGTCTTCGAGGTTAAAATTTCTCGCGGTTACGGCATCAATCTCATGAGCAGGATCTGAATTATCATGAGCCGTATCGCGCACCGAGGCCTTAATACTCTCAAACTGCGACCAGGGATACGCTACGCTACCGACGCGCATCACATCAACAACGACCTTGTCATTGCCTATGATTGCCCAGCCATTTGCTGCTGGCTTGACCAGGACAACGCGATAACCCTGGAGATCAAAGGCGGATCGAGTTGTTACGGGAATCACGCGCTCACTCGCATTATACATATCCGCCGAGGCAGTCACGGTAATCATCGTACCCTCAGTTGCTGCATCAGCCGCAGTAAGGGTCAGTGTGATTTTTCTCGTGCCATCGGGAGAGTCCTGATCGGGAATGAGGTCAACGTGATCCGCCATAGCTATTGAAACTTCGGCAGACATGGGGTTATTCGGATCCACAGTCACAAAGGCAGCATTGGTATTCGTGGTATTCTGGAACGATCCTAAGGTGGTAGTCAAAGTCGCGACGACCGTACCGTCATCCTCCAATTTATCGAATAGCAAGCCCTTCACCGTCAAAATCACGTTCGTAGCTTCACCCGTAGTCACACTGGGTGGACTGGCAGCAGTGATTGTGAGGTCTCCGATAGCATTATCATCATCCAGGACTGTAATATCTGCAGAGTCTGACATATAACCATCGGCCACAGCACTACCTGTCACCCGGATTTTTCTATTCGTAAGCACATCGTCATCAGACGGATCAAGCGATAGCGTGGTTGATCCAGAGGCAGAACCAGCCGCGATCTCAATCGTGCCTGTAGGCGTGGCCGTCGTAATCTCCTCTGGTGTTCCCGTCATCATGGTAGTCACCATCACCGTCACGGGCCCTGTCCCCTCAGACAATGTCGCGGTTACTACCACATCTCTCGCACGAACATTTTCTCTAATCTCGTCCAGACTGAGAGAGATCATGATGTTTCCAGCAGAGTCACCATCATCGGTTATGGTAAGGTCAGCCATACCCGATTCTCCCCCAGCCGTAGCGGTAATCTGAACCGTTTCGTCATCCGTATCACCGTCTTGCGCTGGATCAATCGAAAAGGTTACAGTGACTGAGCTGGTCATGTTAGCTGGGGCAACGGCGTTTCCGTCAATAACCACCTCGGTATCTTCAAGATCTGCAATGGTGTAATCCCCAGATTCCGCAGTACCCATAGCAGAACGCAAGGCCACATCCACAGTCACAGTAGTACCTGCTCCCACCGCAGAATTCAGGGTAACGGTCACCTCTGCTGTCACGGTAGTTGAACCGTCCGCTTCCATCACGCTACTCGGAGAAAGCGTGATTGTGACCTCTTCCACTTCTCCTTCGCTTATTCCCAGGTTGGCTCTACCCATGTGACCAGCAGCCGCAGCTTCAAGTACAGCCACTTCGCTATCATTATCAGCATCTGCAGCTGGCTGAAAACTAAAGAGTGCCCGCCCTGTGCCACTCATTGCGCCTTCGGAAATATTAACCACAACGTTAAAGGCGGTTATAGCGGCGTAATCCCCATCTTCTGCTGTACCTATATTATCATCGGTCGTAGCGACATCATCATCTGCACCATCAGCATCAGTAATATCGCTCACGGCCACAGTCACTGACATATTCGATTCCGCCATAGCAGCCAGAGTAACGGTCGCCTCTGCGAGCACCGAAGTGGTGGTCCCTTCCTTAAAGTTATCATCAGGAGAAAGGGCGAGCGCAACGCTTGATAAGAGTTCTGTTATGGTCAGGTTAGCTCTAACACTTTGACCAGCATCCGCATTTGCAGCTTGAATTACAACCATTTCGTCATCAGCATCATCAGTATCTGGAGCTGGATCGAACGTAAAGGTTCCTTCCGCTGTGCCACTGGTTGCGTCTGCTTCAACAGTCACTGTGATAGGATCACCAGCGGTAAATGTAAAATCAGCAGCTTCTGCTGTACCTATATTATCAGCAGCTGTCTCCAGATCACCATCAGCACCATCAGGATCAGTAATATCGGTCAGGGTCACAACCACTTCAGTATCTGCTGACGGAGCTTCATTCAGAGTAACCATCACCTCTGCTGTCACGGTCGTTGCATCAGCCGTGTCAACAAAGCTATTCATATCGAGCGAGATCGTAATGCTTGATATGAATTCTTGTATGGTCAGGTTAGCTGTACCAGTTTTTTCATCAGCGTTCTCGCCAGTCGCAGCTTGAATTACAAGCGTTTCGTCATCAGCATCACCAGCACCATCAGGAGCTGGATCAAACGAAAAGGTTCCACTATTTGAGGCACTCATCTCACCAGCTTGAAAAAACACCTCAATGGGAAATGCTGTTATAGCGGCGTAATCCGCAACTTCTGCTGTGCCTATATTATCAGCAGCTGTCTCCAGATCATCATCGGCACCATCAGGATCGGTAATATTGCTCACGGTCACAGTCACTGCCATATTCGATTCCGCCATAGCAGCCAGGGTGACGGTCACCTGTGCTGTCACGTCAGTGGCATCGTCCGTGTCAAAAACGCTATTCGGAGCAAGGGTGATTGAGACAGTTGATACATCTTGTGCATAACTATCTGGCACTCCAAGCCCAAACACCAGCAAGAGAGTTGCCAAAAAGCCAATTGTTTTGTGAAAATTCATCCTTCGACCTCCTAAAAAAAAGTCAGGATCGAGTAAATGATTGTTTACGAACGTTTTGAATCTACTGCGAAACGGCGGGCAACCACAAGGGATTGCCCCTACATTCTCGCGCTGTCCATCGCGTTGTTTAAAGCCGGACCCCGGAACAGGGTGAGAGCCGCGACCTTTGCGACCCAGCGGAGAAGCACTACCAGATTCCAAATTTATATCCCTCCCTTCAACGAACTTGTTTTCATATTCTTTAATTCCTCTAAAAAACAACAGTTTACGAATACTTTATGAACTCGGCATTTTATTCGAGTACCTCCTTCCAAAAACAGCCTAACACACACCAATGCAACATCCTCACAATAGCATTGAGGAGCAATGCGTTAGGAAAAAACAATACCCCTTCTGTTTTGTTTAACGTTTGGTTCATGGGAACTGCTCCACATTAAATATACGACGGGCTAATTATATGCAATCAAAATGGTAGTGTCAAGCGTTTTTTCTTTGATAATGATATGATAATAAAAAAGAAACGCAAAGGCAATCAGAATCAGGATTTACAGGATGAAAGGATGAACAGGATGAAAGGCAAAAGCGAAAAGCAAAAAACATCCGCAGATGACGCAGATGGACACAGATGAAAACGGGTTAAAAGGCAAAATGCAAAGGCGAAACCTTCTGGATCGCGGCTCAAAATCACGCCGCGATGACAACCAACAGCACGGGACGGCAAAGGGGCCGTCCCCTACAACAACACGCCGCGATGACAAAAGACGGGACGGCACTGGAACCGTCCCCTATAATATAATGAATATAAGGCAAGAATAAAAGCAAATAGAATCAGGATTTACAGAGCCTGCACTGAAGTGGTTCTATCCAGTGATGAAAGGATGGACAGGATAAAATCTAAAGACAAAAACAAAACCAACGGCAAAACCTTCTGGATCGCGGCTCAAAATCACGCCGCGATGACAACCAACAGCACGGGACGGCAAAGGGGCCGTCCCCTACAACAACACGCCGCGATGACGGACGGGACGGCACGGGTGGATGGGTCTCAGGTCTGCGTATTGGCAAAGGCATCGGTAACAGCCGCGAAAATGCTATCGGGATCGAGACCGCCGCGTGCCCGCAAATAGTGTTGATCGCCAGACACGCCTTTTGTACTGCCCTCTGGCAGGCTGAACGGCAACAGCGCGGCGCGGTCTCCCGACAATTGCGCCAGACAAGACGCCACGGCTTCGCCCAGGCCGCCGATGGGGCCATGTTCTTCGAGCGTACACAAAAGCGCGCTCCGTCGCGTAGCCGCCGTGACATAAGCCGTATTTAGCGGCTTGAGAAACGGCACACTCGTCACCCCCGCATCGACGCCCTGTTGGGCGAGTTGATCGGCGACCTGCAATGCAGTTTCCAGCATCCCACCCGTACTCAGCAGGACGACATCGTCCCCATCTCGCATCTCGATCACCTCTCCCATCTCAAGCGATGGCACCGCATCGTGCAAAATTGGTTCGCCCGCCTTGCCCAGGCGTAAAAAACCCGGACCCGGATGATTGACCAACGCACGAGTCAATGCGCGAACCTCTAAAGGATCGCCCGGCGCGGCCACCACCATATTCGGCAACGCCCGCATCACCGCCAGATCTTCAACCGCGTGATGGCTGTAGCCCTGGGCGCCATAAGCCACGCCCCCCCCAACGGACACAACAGTAACATTGCAATCGTGATAGCAGACATCATTCCTGATCTGCTCCAGACAACGCAACGTCGGAAAATTTGCAATAGAATAGCAAAACGCGACATAGCCACCCTGCGCCAGCCCGGCTGCAATACCGATCATATTCTGCTCGGCAACCCCCACATTGACAAACCTGTTGGGAAACCGCTCAAAAAAAGGTTCCAGCACAGAATAACCCAGATCCCCACACAACAAAAAGATGCGATCATCCTCATCAGCCAGTTCCAGCAACGTATTAATAAACATCGTCCGCATCATCCACCCCCCACCTCTCGCAGTGCCGCGGCGAGTTGATCGTCGTCGGGATTGCGGTAGTGCCAGAGCAAATCGTCCTCCATAAAACTCACACCCTTGCCCTTCACCGTATGCGCGATCAACGCCAGAGGACGATCCGCACCCGCATCCACACCGTGCAAAGCATCGTCAATAGCGACCAGATCGTGACCGTCAACCTCCAAAACCCGCCAGCCAAAAGCCCGCCACTTATCTGCAAGCGGCTCCAGGTCGAGAACCTCTGCAACCGTGCCAAAACTCTGAATCTTATTATAATCAATTATAACCGTCAAATTGCCGAGCCGATGGTGCGGTGCAAAAAGCGCCGCCTCCCAGATAGACCCCTCGTCGCATTCTCCGTCACTCAGCAAAACAAAGCAGCGGTATGGATCGGACGCCGCGCGCCCGGCCAATGCCATGCCACAGCCAATAGAAAGCCCGTGCCCAAGCGAACCCGTTGACACCTCCACGCCCGGCACACCCAGATGGTTGATATGCCCGGTCAGAGGAGAACCATCCGCGCAATAGCGGTCCAACCACTCGACCGGAAAAAACCCGCGCTCTGCCAGCGCCGCATACAAAATCGCGGTACCGTGCCCCTTGCTCAAAACAAATCGGTCGCGCCCCGGCCAGTCGGGTCTCTGCGGATCAATCCGCAGCGTGCGGCAATACAGCACCGCCAGCAAATCGGCCATCGACAAACAGGTACCGATATGCGAAGCCCCCGCGTGATGTACCATACACAGCGCATGCCGACGAATCCTCGCGGCAAATGTGGCAATGTCTTCAATATTCATAAAAATCTCCCACCCTCCGTCAAAGCACCAGATCAACGCCGATCTTCATCTACAAAGCGAATCCCCGCATTGGGCGGAAAAGGACGCGCGTCGGAACTGGCCCTGAGCATGATCTGCGCGAGATCCTCCCCAAAAACAGGGGTATAGTGTTCCCACTGACGTATTGCCAGATCTTTTTGCTCCCGGCGATAAATCCGCACAGGCCCAAATTTCTTTTCCAGCACATAGGCGGGTATGGAAATGTCCTTTAGAGACACAATGTGACTGACCGAAGTAAGTATCTTGTTTAAATTGGTGCCTATATGCGCCATGCCCGTTTTATGATCATAGAACGGCACTTTTTGGTGTAAATAATAATACCCCGGTGTTGAAACATAAACCATATCGAGTTGCCATACCCCCACCATATCAGGAGCCTGGGCCAGATAACGGTAGGCATCGAAAAGATGAGGCCAGGCGTCTAAAAGCAGATTCTGCTTGTCAATGAAACCGACTTTATGAGACTTTTGCCCAAAGAACGCCGGATACATCCTGTCTTGATACGGCAACCGCTCTAAAATACCGCCCACTGAAACAACGACAAACACCACAGCCGCGCACAGGTACTTGCGGCTCATTGTCAACTGCGCCAAAATATCTGCACCGATCATGAGAAAGAGGGGAATGACGAGAAAAATATAGCGATATTCCTTATGGCCCGGCACCGAATGCAAGATCAGGAGCGCGATCAGCAGTACCAACAGGAACCCGTAGCGACGCACATCCCGCAGAGCCAGTACAACGCACAGCAAACCCGACACTGGCAATCGCCAGCCAAATCAAATATTGGTAACCGGGATGGTTGACGATATTACTGGCAACAAGCGTTTGATATGTATTTTGGTAGCGAAAATAGGAAATATAAGAGTGAAATAACCCGCCGCCCCATGTTACCGCATCAAATACGCCAACCACAATGACAGACGCAACCACAACGATCCCGAACGCCATTTTCTTTTCCGTGCGCAAAAAGAACAAGCCGAGCAGCACAAACGCGATGGGCGCGTATTGTATCCGCAAAGCCGCCAGCAGCACCGTCAAAAATGCCAGCAACCAAATTTTTATCCCAATCTTGTCCGACGAAGGGCGCATACAAACAGCAAGCGCAACCAGCAGGAGTCCGGTTGCCACAAATTCAGCCAGCGGCTTGTGTGCAAAACCGACAAACTCGTACCAAAACGCCCCTGCCAACAGCGCGATCCGCCCCGCAGTCTCGCCAAAATGCTGTCGTGCAAAAAAGTACATCCCCGCCGGAATCAACAGGGAAATCGCACAAAACAGCAATTTGACGCCATCCACATACCACATTGGTTGACCGAGACCGAAGACATCAAACACCATCAACATCCCCGCGATCACCACAGGCAGCAGCAATGGACGCACGCCGTAGAAATACTCCCAGGGAACCAGACCATTGCCAAAAGCGAGGCGATGCCCCTGCTCCAGGAATTGATAGAGTTCGTCGGCATGTAAGAGAAAGTCGCTGTAAAGCGCGATAGCGGCGCGTGCCGCAAACGCCAGCGCCAATATGGGGACGAAATATTTCCAAACAGGTGCATCGGTCCCCTGTGGATGTAGCAGTACATCCGGCAAAGATCGCCAGTTCAAAGCGCGCGTGTGTTCTCGCCTATCCCGGCGCCTACCTCTCCGCGTGCGCTTACCCATGCGCGCTTCCAATCCGACGATCATCCCCGACAATTCGCATATCTCGTCGTCTCGCCATTTATACCTCTTGTTCCCCTTGCGGATCATCCGAAAAATTCACGCGCTCTCGTTCAATCACCAATGGGCGGCGGCGCACCTGGGAATGGATCGCGAGAATATACTCGCCGAGAAGACCCATAAAAAAAAGCTGGAAACCAGCGAAAAAAAACAGAGAAACAGTCAGCAGTGGAATCCCGGGCGGCGCCAACTCTCTATAGTAGATCAAATTGATAATCAACATAATCAAAGCGACCAGTATGCTGAGTGACGCCAGAGAAAACCCGGCGAACAGCGCGATCCGGATGGGCATCATACTAAAAGAAATGAGACCGTTCAACCCGTCTTCGATAAGCGAAGACGCCGATGACTTAGACAAACCGCGCCCTCGCTTCTTCCAGGTATAGGGCACGCCAATCGAATCAAAACCACAATAGGCAATCATCCCTCGCAAATACGGAAAGTGGTCGTCAAAAGCGCGGAGATTCTCCACCACAACGCGGTCAATCAACTGAAACTCCCCGGCATTTTGGGGAATCTCAAAAGGCGACCAGTGGTTGACCAGCTTGTAAAACCACCGGCGCATAGTACGCATCGGCCACGACTCCTCCCGATTGGCGCGAATACCATAGAACACCTTATATCCCGCTTCCCAATGCTGGACAAACGTGGGCAAAAGATCAGGGGGGTCCTGCAGATCAGCAGGCAAAAACGGCACCACAGCATCCCCGCCGACCGCCATCGTGCCATTGAACAGATTGCGAAAAGCCCCAAAATTCCGCGAATTGGCAATCACCCGCACATTGGAATCGGCACTGGCAATAGCGCGCAATCTTTCAAGCGTAGCATCCGTAGAACAATTATCACAAAAAAGGTGTTCATAATCATAATCAGATAGAGGACCTGCAAACAGGGCTTTCACCGTCGCATGGCACTCCGCGACGGTCTCTTCCTCATTGTAGCAAGGCGTGACAATGCCGATTTTTTTTCTCGCCGTCATAGCACATGTCCTCAAACGCGCACAAAATCGGCAATCACTTCCAGCATATAATCGATATGGGCATTATCCAGACCGGGATAAACGCCAATCCAAAAAGTCCGATTCATAACAACATCCGCGTTGTCCAGATCGCCGACAATCCGATATTCCCTGCCACGCATATAGGGTTGATGCACCAGATTGCCGCCAAAGAGAAAGCGAGTACCTATTCGCCGCGCATTTAGATGCCTCACCAGTTCGTCGCGAGAAAAAGGCGCGCCATCGCGCACGGTAAGAGGCAATCCGAACCAGGACGGTTCGCTACCCGGCGTCGCTTCGGGCAAAATAAAATATTCCCGAAACTGCGCGAGACCGCGCAACAACCGTTCCGCATTGTGCTGCCGCTTCTCGAGAAACCCGTCCAGATGAGAAAGCTGTGCCACACCAACAGCAGCCTGCATATCCGTAATCTTCAAATTAAAACCGAGATGTGAGTAAATGTACTTATGGTCAAACCCATACGGCAGATTGCCGAGTTGCCAATCAAACCGGCGACCACAAGTATTGTCCATACCCGGCGCGCAAAAGCAATCCCTGCCCCAGTCGCGAATCGACTCCATAGCCCGGCGCAAAATAGCTCTATTAGTAAAAACAGCACCACCCTCGCCCATCGTAATATGATGCGCCGGATAAAAACTCAGCGTCCCAATAGCCCCAAAAGTACCCACAAGTTGACCGTCATAGCGCGCGCCGAGCGCGTCGCAACAATCTTCAATCACAAACAAATCGTGGCGATTGGCGACCTCCATCACGCGCCCCAGATCAAATGGATTCCCGAGCGTATGCGCCAGCATAATCGCCCTGGTCTTATCAGTAACAGCTTCCTCCAGCCCTGAGGGATCAATATTATAAGTAGGAATATCCACATCGACAAAAACCGGCACCATACCATATAACATGATGGGATTCACCGTCGTCGGAAACCCGGTCGCACACGTAATGACCTCGTCGCCCGCCCGCAATGCGCTATCCTTAAGCAAATGCGACGTCAGGGAAGCGAACGCAACCAGATTGGCAGAAGAACCAGAATTGACAGTAAGCACATGCTTGCGCCCCAGAAAATCGCCAAGCCGCCGCTCGAACTCCGCATTGAACCGCCCCGTCGTAAGCCAGAAATCGAGTGCAGAATCGACGAGCGATACCATATCCTCCCCGCCGTACACCCGTCCCGAAACCGGAACTGGACTGCGCTCGGCATCAAATACACCCGGGGGATGAGCCAACGCGGCATATTCTGCTGTAAGCCTCAGTATCTCGGACCGCAGCGCATCCGCTCTCGACCCGGAATTCTCCGATGAAGACATACGCAACCCCCTAAGTCAACCCCTCAATCAGCGCGGCATCGCGCTCTAACTGCACAAACAAAAAATTCGTCTCAACAGTATCATCCGCAATCGTCTCACAGTGCCGAAGCTGCCCTTCACCAACCGCCCAGCAGTCATAGCCGAGGGCTTTCGTCCATGCAATCACCTCGTTGGGATGGTAGCCAAACGCAGCCGACCACTTGCGGAGAAGCTCCAAAAACAGTACCGGTCGGTCGCGCGCTATAACCCCAGCCCCCCCTTGCAGAACCATCAACTCTGCACCTTCAACATCGCACTTCAAAAGACCGAGCGGAACCCCCGTATTGGCCGGCAGAGACTCGTCGAGCGTCGTCAGACGAACAGTCAACTTGCGACTCATCTCCCCGGGATGCAACTCCCGCAGCGAGGCACCGACATGCCCCGTATCCCGCGGCAAAAAAATTTCGCCCTGACCCGGACGGGCGGCGAGACCCTGCGATATCACAGTTATGCGATCAGAAAAGCCATTGAGCGCGATATTCGCCTTCAACACCGCGGCTGTATCCCCCACCGGTTCATAGGCAATAACCCGTCCACCCCCCATTGCCATCTTAACCGAATACCAGCCTATATTCGCGCCCGCATCAACCGCGAGAGAAGCGCGCCTGGCGCATCGGACAATCACGCGACCGGCAAACCGTTCATAAGCCCCGTGATTGATCGCCTCGGACACAGGCTCTCGAAGATTCTCGGGATTCCAGAAAAATCTCAACCCCGATTTGAGCTGAGCGATCAAACCCGTCTCACCGATCTGTATGGACGCGACCTCGCCCTTAGCCAAAAGCGGCGGATAGGCGCGCAAACGAAGATGGTAATCCCGCATCAACGCCCAGAACTTCTGCCGGTCGAGATCGCCCTGCTCATAAGCCAGCCGCAGATCACAAAGCGCCTGGATATCCAAATCCTTCATCGCAAAGCACCCAAAGACAAACTATCGATAGCGCGTCGAAATCCCGTCCCAATATCAATTGAGGGACGCCATCCAAGCGATCTGAGTCGCCCAACATCTGGACACGACCGCTCGACCTTACTCGGCATATAGGGATCCCCTACTTTCCGGACAGCGCGGATCACCTTCAAACCCTTCTCGGGATAAAGCGCAGTCAGTATCTCCGCCAATTCTGCAATCGAAACTTCGCAATCGGGATTGCCGAGATTATATGCCGTCCCGGACTCACCGCACAACAAAATGCGGAAAAACCCCTCGGTTGCATCCCCCAAATAACAAAATGACCGACGCGCCGTACCCGCGCTCAGAAGTTCAATATCGCGGCCCTGCACAACGGAGGCGGCAAAATCCGCGAACACGCGTCCATCATCAAACCGCATACCCGGTCCATAAACATGGAAAGGCCGCACAATCGAAGCCGCAACCCCGAACTGCCGGTGATAGGCAATGCACAGCGCCTCGCCCAAACGCTTCGACTCGGCGTAACAGTTGCGCGGATCAATCGAATCCAGCACACCCACATCGGACTCCCGCGTCGGAATCATAGTCTCCGGCAGATCGCCGTATATCTCCGACGAACTAAAAAACAAAAAACCCTTTGCATCGACATCTGCGGCGCGCTCAAGAAGGTGTTCAGTACCCACCGTATTGGGACCTATAGTACCGACCGGATCGTCCCGGTAGTATTTGGGACTTGCCGGACTCGCCGCGTGAATAACAAAATCAGGCCGCATATCGACGGGCAACCGCGTACAAACATCCTGCACCAGAAGCGTAAAATTGGGATCCTGCAAATGACGTCCAAATTTGGCACGCGCGCGGTCTTCCGACCGCACCAGAGCAACAACCCGCGGCGGATCATTCCCTATGAGCGCCGGACAGTGCCGAAGCGCCATCACAACCTCGACGAGATAAGCGGGCAAAAAACCAGTCGCCCCCGTAATCAGCACCGAGCACCCTGCCAAACGGCGCCACTCGAGACCGGAAGATATAATCCGGGCTATATCGCCCGCAATAATGGGATCCGGGTGGATCGCTATACTGGAATCGCTAACATTCATAAGCGCCACTAAAATTCACCATGGACCTCATCAAAAGGCATTGCTCGAGTTTCCATATAAACACGGACCTGTTCACGGGTCACGCCCCTCATATCCGCGCCCCTCAAGTGCGCCCTGTACCAATCAACCGTCATCTTCAAAGTCGTCGTCAGATCCAGCCGCGGACACCAGTCCAGCATCGTCATCGCCTTTGCACTATCGATGGACAACAACCGCGTCTCGGGCGGATAATCCCGACAGTCAACCCTGTACTGCGCCCCATCTCCCCACAACTCTGCCACAGCATCGACGACCTCTTGCACAGACCGCGCATTGCCCGGCAGCGGACCAAAATTAAACGCATCGGCCTGCCTTGCCTCGCCATTCAGCAACCGCTCCGCCAGAGCGATATACCCACCGAGCGGCTCCAGCACATGCTGCCAGGGACGCACCGCATGGGGCGCGCGAATCAACAACACCTCCCCCGCCCCAAAAGCGCGCACAGCATCGGGCATCAACCGATCTCGCGCCCAATCTCCACCACCAATCACATTTCCCGCCCGCGCCGTAGCAATCAGCAAATCCCGCTTATCCCGCCCGGTAAAAGACCGTCGATAAGCCTGCGCCAACAACTCGGCACACGCCTTGCTGCTGCTATATGGATCGTCCCCCCCCAGCCGATCATTTTCCCGATACCCCCAAACCCATTCCCTGCTCTCGTAACACTTATCCGTCGTCACCACAACCACCGCCCGCACACGCTCGCACTCGCGAGCCGCCTCCAGAACGTGTGCCGTACCCATAACATTCGTCGAATACGTCCCAATGGGATCTGCATAGCCGCGTTGCACCAGCGGCTGAGCCGCAAGGTGGAACACGACCTCTGCCTCGCTGCGAGACAGGGCTTCGCGTAGCGCGGGCAGATCCCGAACATCGGCTATTGTACTATCGACAATGCGATCAATACCCGCAGCCGCAAACAAATTTGGCTCAGACTCCGGCAACAGGCCATAACCAGAGACACGCGCCCCCACCTCGTGCAACCACAAACTCAGCCATCCGCCCTTAAATCCGGTATGCCCGGTCACAAAAACCCGCCTCCCCTGCCATACATTCATCAAACCGCCCCTTTCCAGGTCGCCCAGGGCGGATTCCCGTTATCCCACAACTGTTCCAGACTGAGCTTGTCCCGAGGCGTATCCATGCAGTGCCAGAACCCCTCGTGAAGATAGGCAGCCAGTTCGCCTTCCGCGGCCAGATGCTGCATAGGGAAGTGCTCCCATACCACATCATCGCCGTCAATGAGATCGAAAACATCGGGAGACAGAACGAAAAAACCACCGTTGACCCATCCGCCTTCGTCCGGTGGTTTCTCTTCAAAATGCGACACGAGATGCCCATCCAACTCTATCGTTCCAAAACGCGCGATAGGCCGCACAGCCGTAACCGTCGCCATTTTCCCGTGCGACAGGTGAAAATCAATCACCCGCCCAATATCCAGATCCGTGACCGCATCGCCATAAGTCATGCAGAAAGTCTCATCCCCGATATAGTCGCGCACGCGCCTGATCCGCCCCCCCGTCTGCGTATCCAGCCCGGTATCGGCAAGCGTCACGCGCCATGGCTCCACCTGATCTTTGCCGTAATCGACCTTGCCACTGGCAAGATCGACAAAAACATCGGAAACATAGCTGCGGTAATTGAGAAAATATTGCTTGATCACATCGCCCTTGTATCCCAGGCACACAATAAAATCGGACACCCCGTGCTGCTGGTATATTTTCATAATATGCCAGAGCATAGGCTGCCCGCCGATTTCGACCATCGGCTTTGGCCTGGTCGTCGTTTCTTCCGCCAGACGCGTACCCAGGCCACCAGCCAGAATAACTGCCTTCATCTTTGGTCACTCCCATTGTCTGTCAGACATTTATTTTTTCTTCTTGCACCTGCACAACATAGACAAATAATTTATACTTGTCATCCCAAATATCCCCACTCACACCTCTACTATAGCGCGGATGCCGCTGTCGAGACAGGTTACGATTAGCCAAGAATCACCTCTCCCCGTGCGAATCGCGACGCGTCCTTCTCGTCTTCCTTCTTCTTGCCATTTCAGCTCCGTATGAAGAAGAGGAAAACGGCACGGGGACAGTAATAGGGGCGGGGACTGGTTGGGAGACACATCCAGCGGTCAGATAGAAAAACCTTCTGGATCGCGGCTAAAACATTGCCGCGATGACAGGCGGGAGCCTGGTCTATTTGGGGAGATTCATCAAAATGGTAATTGACGTGCCGAAAATGGCGATCAGAATGGTCAGGAGAAGTCCAATAATCCATTTCAAATGGCTGGCCATGCGCCCTTCCATATTGTCCAAGCGCATATCCATATTGTCCAGACGATTATTCAGACTGTTCATACGACCTTCCAGGCTGGTCAATCGCTGCACAATTTGATCGACAATCCCTTCTATTCGACTCAGGAGCGTATCGATATCGGCCATCCTGCTTTCTGCTGTGGGAAGCTGCATGGGGTGTCCTACCATTTTTGAATGCTATGTTATAAGGAACCATCCCTGCGGTTATCAATGAATATAAGGCAAAAAGCCTGCCCCTGCATGGTTTTGAGCAGGGGGCAAAATTAGAACACATCTGCAAGTGGCAATTGCCACCCGGGCACGACATCGCCGCCATCAATTTATGAGTTCATAGC
The DNA here is from genome assembly GCA_009838845.1 of Gemmatimonadota bacterium. Lineage (NCBI taxonomy): Bacteria > Pseudomonadati > Gemmatimonadota > Gemmatimonadota bacterium. The sequence goes on from VXRD01000091.1 coordinate 69,571, forward strand.
GATAGCCATTGTGCGGCATCACCAGAAGCTCATCGGCTGTCATGGTGGCAACGGTTTGTAGGGCCATACCTGAACCTGTTGTGTTTGGGAAAAAATAACTGTCTCACTTATTTCAATCCGACCTCAATATATTATAGGGACAACCGCGTCACCCATCCAACACTTGCTCAAATGCCTCAAGACTGGACACCTGGATCGCTGCACGGTGCAACGGCTTCAGGCGTTGCAAATCGTCAATCGCGGCAATGCGAGCAGATAAGGGATGTGCTTCACTCAGATCAAATCGAATCTCCAACACGTCGAGGATCGCTTCGATCATGCTTCTTCTTTCACCTTGCTCAATACCTTGCTCAATACCCAATTGCTTAATGTATTGTGCAGACAACGATTCGCGCATAATGGCATCCATAAGACCCTCCTGTAATAGAATACGATTGATCAGTATCGGATCATACTCTAACCCACTCAATATCATCAACCTGCCCAAAAAGTCAATCTTTATTGATTCATCCACCGGCAAAGCATTCGTCGCGTCAACACAGTGATGCAACCACGCCTCTGAATCTATGCCAGACGGACGCTTCATCAACGGCACGAACGGAAACAATCCCGAAGGTCCGCCATCTATAATATCCTGTCCTTCTATCTCACTCAGCCGAATCACTGTGTATTCTATCAAAACACGACGGCCGAGAAAATCCTGGACATAATACCCTGGATCGCGCCGACCCGCACTGCGCCGCAAGTAGATCACACTCGAAGAAACCGGCAGGCCGTGCTGCTCCATCGCACGTATAATATAGCCCGCCATGCGGAGCGGCATAGATGCATCGTCAGTCGTTTGAAACTCGTGATGCACCAATGCCTCCTGACCAGCGATCTGAACGCGGATGAGGCTATCGGCGTATCGTGTATCAACCATGCTTTGCTCTGTGTCGAGGATGTCGAGGACTTCTATATCGTCCTGTTCAAGTGTGAGTCGGATAAAGTCTTTGGGATAGGTCTGGATGAGATCTTTGGAGACGGTGTCATATTCGGCCATGTGAGATGCCCTGAGTCTGATGGATGAGTTTTACACGCAACAGTCAGACCCTGAGCAAATATTGAGCCAACGTCACAGAATTGAACGATAAATCGTATGGACAGAAGCTCAAGTACCCTCATCATGCTATTAATATACTGTAACCTGAATGTAGGGATCGCCTGTGGAGGCACATACACATGGAACGCACTGGGAGGTAAAAGTGTACGTTTTGATCCAGGGAGGATGGGAATCGTGAAAAATATGTACCTTTATCTCAATGCTGGATCGCACGGGACGGCACAGGGGCCGTCCCCTACAATATTATTATAATGCGCGCGATCATTTTTCAATACTGTGTTCGAGCCTGCCGATCTCGTCGCGCAGCCTGGCGGCTTCTTCGTACTCTTCCAGCGCGACCGCCTCTTGCAAACGCGCCTTGAGCGCATCTACCTGCTGCGTCACCTGATCGGGCGCCTCCTCAGCGGGTTCATCCTCTGCGACAGACGCAACAATCGCAGCAATATTATCTTCACCGTCCTCAATGGGCACATCTTGCTTGACCGACAGCCCCGCCTCCTCAATCACCTGGTCCGCCACAAAAACCGGCGCATCAACGCGCAACGCCAATGCCAGCGCATCGCTCGGGCGCGAATCAATAACAATCGACTCCCCATCGCGGACAAGTGTAATCTCGGCAAAAAACGTCTCGTCTTTCAACGCACTGACCAGCACTTGCTCGACGCGTACATCGAACCCATCCATAATGGCACACAACAAATCATACGCAATAGGACGCGGCGGCGGCTCATCGTGAAGCACCAGAGAAATCGCAACCGCCTCAAAATTGCCAATTGCAATGGGCAAAAAAACCTTCTGGTCCTTATCCTTTAACCAGACCAGCGGATGATTGCTATTGGGTTCAAGCTGCACGGCAATCACTTCCATTTCTGTCATGTGAGGAATCCTTATATGAATTAAAAAATAGTCAGAAGCGGTGTAAAACTGGTCGCACTCCAGTTCATCAGAGCCTGCACTGGAGTGGTTCTATCCAGTGATGGGGGGACGCGAAAGGTCAGGCAATGCTTAGCATCTCGGGTACTGGCAGTGGCCTACGGTCTCGCTCGTATAATTCAATGGTATCTTCGACAATGCGACACAGTTCCGAGAACACCTCTTGCTCGTCATCGCCGTGACATCCACCATAAAATAGCCCCGGACATCTTCCAACATAGCACTGATCCTCTTCCGACCAGGCCACTATTTTCGCGTAACGGGCACTTTTTTTCATCTTTTTGATACCTCATAAGATCCATAATATAAGGTCAGATGATGTCCGTGTACAAATCCCGCCATCCCGGATTATTCTTTTCTATCAATGCAAGCTTCCATACCCGTTTCCATTTCTTCACCCTCTTCTCCTTCATGATGGCACTTTGCATTGTTTCATGAACTTCATACCAAACCAATGTATGTATGCCATAACACTTCGTGAATCCTTCTACCAGATTGTTTTTGTGCTGCCAAACTCGTTGGACAAGATTCGAGGTAACGCCGGTGTACAGGGTTCCGTTGCGTTTGCTCGCCATTATATATACGCAAGGTTGGTTCATTCCTTAAATATTCTGGATCGCGGCTCAAGCATGTCCCCCGTATTAAAGCACTACGGGGCAGGCTCTGCATGATTTTGAGCAGGGAACCATACCGCGATGACGAATGCCTCCGCATAGGCAATGATTCTATATGGCAGGCATTGCGGTGCAGGCTTTGCCCGACACCTCTGGATTAATGAATTCATTAAAAATAATGAAGTATAAACAGACAAAAAGCAAGCGGAAATAGTCTGTCCCCTTTATTAACACCTCAAGGGACAGATAAAACCTTCTGGATCGCGGCTCAAAACCATACCGCGATGACGGCTTTGTTGATGACCTTTCTCTCTTCTCTTTGCAGATAAAACCTTCTGGATCGCGGCTCAAGCATGTCCCCCGTATTAAAGCACTACGGGGCAGGCTCTGCATGATTTTGAGCAGGGAACCATACCGCGATGACGGCGGTACACACTTCTCCCTTCATACTTCTCCCTTCTCTTGACAGCCCGCGCGTCGCATCGTATCATTAAACCCGTATTCGCGCAACCCATAACCTCAGGAGAATCACTATGTCCTCCCCCTGCTGCGGTGCGAGCAGACCTGTCTCATCCAAAAAAAGAAAAACGCGCAAACAAAAAACGCGGCGCAGAAGTGATACATCCCTCAAAGGCATGGTACGCCTCTCGGGCGGCACCTTTCTCATGGGAACCGATGGCAACGAAGGCTTTGCAGAAGACGGCGAAGGACCCGTGCGCGAAGTCACAGTTGATCCCTTTTACCTCGATGAGTGTGCCGTCACCAACGCCGACTTTGCCAAATTCGTCCGCGCAACCGCGTACAAAACCGAAGCCGAACGCTTTGGCTGGTCCTTTGTCTTCCACCTCTTTGTCCCCCCCAACACCGCCTCGCACATCTCGCAAACCGTCGTCGATACCCCCTGGTGGTTTGCAGTTGACAGCGCCTGCTGGCACCGCCCCGAAGGACCCGGCACAAATATCAACAACCGCTGGCATCACCCCGCGATCCACATCTCGTGGAACGACGCGGTCGCCTATTGCAACTGGGCGGGAAAACGCCTGCCCACAGAAGCCGAATGGGAATTTGCCGCACGGGGCGGCTTAAAAAGCATGCGCTACCCCTGGGGCGACGACCTCGAACCCAATGGCAAACACATGTGCAACATCTGGCAGGGCACATTCCCCGAACAAAACACCCGGGCAGACGGATACATCAGCACCGCACCCGTCACATCCTTCCCTCCCAACAACTACGGCATCTACAACATCTCGGGCAACGTCTGGGAATGGTGCAGCGACTGGTTCAGCCCCACCTTCCACCTCAAAAGCACCGCAAAGAACCCCACGGGTCCCCCCATCGGACAGGCGAAAAGCATGCGCGGCGGCTCCTATTTGTGTCACGACTCCTACTGCAACCGATACCGCGTGGCTGCCCGCAGCGCAAACACGCCGGACAGCTCCACGGGCAATTTGGGGTTTCGGTGTGCGCGAAATGCATGAAAAGAAAAAACGCGAATAATTTGAGCGTTTTACACAGATGAACACAGATAAACACGGATAAAAGGCAAAACCTCTGGATCGCGGCTCAACACCATGCCGCGATGACAATCAAAACCAACAGCTAAAAACCATGAATAAAAAAACGGAGGACGCGAAAACGTCCTCCGTTTTTTTATTATCTACAATTGTGCGCGAAATCAGATTAGAACATACTCAAAACAAGCCCGACATTCACAGTCGCGTATTTCCGAGTCGCTGAATCGCCCAAACAATCTTTATCAAACACGGAATTGAACTTCACACCCGCCTGGAAACCGTACTTGGGAGACTCCAGAGGCTGGTACCTAACACCGACACCCAAATACGCAACAGTCCTGGCACCATCAAGTGAGTATCCCGCGCCCTGCCTGCCCACCCCAACAGAAACATATTGCGGGATGGGACACGCCGCATTGAAATTTTGTGCCACATAAACAGAACCGGCCCACGTCGTCGTCTCCAGTCCGGGAGCCATCCCAACATCCACACCAATCGCAGTCGCATTATTTAACCAATAGGCACCTTGAATACCCCCACTCAAGTTCGACAGATCTCCCAGATAGGTCCCCGTCCCCGTATAATCAAAAACAACTGGACGTGCAACACCTATATAGGGTACAACATCAACCACGCCTGCCCTATCGAACCGGATATCTCTGGCAGAAGAAACAGAAACATCAGCCATCACACTCGCAACGACAAATAACAGCAAAAAAATTGCCCTGAACCCCTGCTTTGCACCCATGACCTTCTCCTTATAATATTATAACCCCTACTCTCTAACCACCCAAACCTTCACAGACACCACAACCCCTGCATAAAGTCGGATGGGCACATCATATACCCCCAGTGCTCGAATTGGCTCTTCGAGTTCTATATCCCGACGATCAATATCGAACCCCAGGTCACTGAGCGCGACTGCAATTTGCTGTGCTGTCACCGATCCAAAAATGCGATCCTCTTCGCCTGCCTTGACAGCCACATTGCACGAAACCTCTTTCAGAGCCTCTGCCAGAGACTCGGCATCGCGCGTTTCACGGGCTTGTTGGGCTTCGCGTTGCTGGCGCACCTTCTCGTACACCGCCATATTGCGCTCATTTGCAATCAACGCCACCGAGCGCGGCAGCAAAAAATTTCGCGCGTACCCATCCTTCACCTCCACCACATCGCCAGCATTGCCCAGCGTATCCACATCTGCTGTAAGAATAATTTTCATCGTGTAATCCTATCTCACCGAACCGAATCATTCACATAAGGCATAAGCGCGAGAAAGCGGGCGCGCTTAATCGCGCGCACCAATGCGCGCTGCCCCTTTGCACACGTACCCGTCATACGCCGCGGAACAATTTTCCCGCGCTCTGTAACAAACCGGCGCAACAAACGATCATTCTTATAGTGAACATCCAAACGGTGTGCTTTAAAATGGCAGGCCCTTGAATGCCCCTCGCAAATATGGCAAATTTTCAAACGTCCTCTATTCATCGCCGTCCTCCTCTACTGAAACCGCTTCAGCATCCTCTTCTTCCTCCATCTGAGGAGGAATATCAGTCTGAAGAATCAGATGCCGCAAAACATCCTCATCCAAACGGCACGCCCGCTCGACATCTGCAATCGCGCCCGGATCGGCCTGAAAATAAAAAAATGTATAGTCGCCCTGCTGCCGCTTTTGAATCTCATAAGCGAGCCTGCGCACGCCCCAGCGGTCAACATTGACCACCGCAGCGCCCTGATCGGCGAGCAACGACGCATAGCGATCGATCGTCGCGTCCGCATCGACCTGCGTATCGACAATCAAAGCCATCTCGTAATCTCGTGACATAACTATCCCCCATGGACGTGTGGTTCAGAAAACCGTGTTCTGAACGGGGTTGGAAAAAAAAGCGCGAACCTTCTATAAAGACAACCTTAAAACAAAATCCTGGATTGCGGCTTAAGCATGTCCCGTAGTGACTCTATACGGGACCATGCCGCAATGACAATAGCAGCCTGCCCCGTAATGCTCTTATACGGGGTCACGCCAGCAAAGGTGCCAGCATCAGTGAAACCACCGACATCAACTTAATCAAAATATTCAACGCGGGGCCAGACGTATCTTTTAAGGGATCGCCAACCGTATCGCCAACCACGGCTGCCTTGTGAGCCTCGGACCCCTTACCGCCCAAATTGCCCCCCTCAATCAACTTCTTCGCATTATCCAGCGCACCCCCGCTATTCGCCATCATCAGCGCCAGCAACACACCCGACACCGTCGCCCCCGCCAGCATACCGCCCAGCGCCTCTGCCCCCAGAAAAAAGCCAACCAGCACCGGCGTCAACACAGCCACCAGACCGGGCACCACCATCTCGCGCAAAGCCGCCACAGAACTGATATCCACACAGCGGCGCGTATCCGGCTTGCCCGTCCCCTCCATCAGCCCTGGAATCTCGCGGAACTGCCGACGCACCTCTTCAACCATCTTAAACGCCGCATTGCCCACACTCGTCATCGTCAGTGCCGCCACGCAAAAAGGCACACCACCGCCCAAAAACAGACCAATCACAACCAGGGGCTTGGTCAAATTAATAGAATCGATCCCCACAGCCGCCGAATACGCGGAAAACAGCGCCAGCGCAGTCAGCGCAGCAGAACCAATCGCAAATCCCTTACCAATCGCCGCCGTCGTATTCCCGAGCGAGTCCAGCTCATCCGTAATTTCTCGCGTCTCCGGACCCAAATGGGCCATCTCGGAAATACCGCCCGCATTATCGGCAATTGGACCATAAGCATCCACCGCCATCGTAACGCCCACAGTCGATAACATACCCACAGCGGCAATGCCAATACCGTACAATCCCGCAAAGTGAAACGACCCTGCAATAGCAACACAAATCCCCAAAATCGGCAACGTCGTACTCTCCATCCCCACCGCCAGACCCGCGATCATATTGGTCGCCGATCCCGTCTCCGAAGAATGGGCAATGCGCTTAACAGGTGCCCCGCCCGTGTAGTACTCCGTCATCAGCGCAATGGCAATACCGACGAGACAACCAAAGAGAATAGCCCAAAACACCCCGCGAGCCAAACCGAGATATTCCGCGGCAAAAAAAGAACCAACAAGCATCAAAAGAGCGGAAATATACGTGGCGTAGCGCAGCGCTGCATCTGGACTTAAAGACTGCAAAACGCGAATAGACCCCACGCCGATCATCGACGCCAACAAACCGATCATAACCACGACAAGCGGATATTGCATCGCCGCGACCCGCACCATGTCCGAATCGCCTCCCAACGTGACCAATGCCGCGCCACCAGCCGTTGCCGCAATCGCAATCGTCGCAATAATAGACCCCACATAAGACTCAAAAATATCCGCACCCATCCCCGCCACATCGCCCACATTATCGCCCACATGGTCTGCAATAACAGCTGGGTTTCTCGGATCGTCCTCCGGTATCCCGGCCTCCACCTTACCCACCAGATCCGCCCCCACATCTGCCGTCTTGGTATTAATCTGTAGCTTATAAACATCT
>VXRD01000092.1:0-1613 GCA_009838845.1 Gemmatimonadota bacterium
CACATCACACTCATGGCATAGACTTTGCATAAAAAGAGTGCGACAACAAAAAACATCAGAATCCCCATAAATGCAGCACCTTGTGAAAGGAGAAGATCATGGCACGCGGAATTTTTTACAGAATGGCCGACATCGTCAAAGCCAACGTCAACGACCTGATCACCCGCGCAGAAGACCCGGAAAAAATGATCCGCCAGATGATTCTGGAAATGGAAGAAGCCGTCAACAAAGCCACAGCCTCAGTCGGCACGGCTGTAGCCAATGAAAAACGCCTGGAAAGACAATATCTCGAAAAACAAGATCAAATCGAAGCATGGCAAAAAAAAGCCGAATTAGCCGTTGAAGCTGGCGAAGACGACCTTGCACGCCGCGCCCTCGAGCGCAAAGCTGCAAATCAGGAAGCCATGCACGACCTTGAAGTCGCCCTCGAAGAAAGCCGTAAAACCTCGTCCCAACTCAAACAACAACTCACCCAACTCAAAGCCAAACTCGACGAAGCCCGCACCCGCCAGGGCACCCTGATTGCTCGCCGCCGTGCAGCCGAAGCCCGCAAGCAAATCGCCAGGGGCCTCTCAGGAGTGGGTGAAGACGCTTTTTCGAGCTTTGAACGATTCCGTCAGCGCATCGAATCCGAAGAAGCCGAAGCAGAAGCCCATCAAGAAATGGCGAGTGCCGACCCCTCTCTGGAAGAAGAATTTTCCAAACTCGAGCGCAAAAGCACAGTAGAAGACGAACTCAGTGCGCTAAAAAAGAAAATGGGACAAAAAGATGCGTGACCTGGAAAAACTCGCCGATGAAATCGCCAGCAAAATTGACCGCGCGGTCAACAACGCGGAGCGAAAAATAAAAAAGAAATGGAAGGGCAACTGGGAGGCGCGCGTTCACAGTGCGAGCAGCGATTTCCAAACCGCAACCAATTCATTCAAGCGCGTGCCTGACCGTCTCTCTGACCTCGCCACCGATGGGAGTTGTGCCATGCGTTATCTCTTCGCTTATGGCTTAATAGGAATGGCTGCACTTATGGGATTTTGCGGCCTCATGCTCGTACTCATTACACTGGTAGAACATCCCCCCTGGGCAGACACAAACCCATTCAGGCACGAAGAACTCAGTGCTGGCCTCTTTATAATCGTATTCTCTCAACTTATATGGTGGGCAGGTCGCAGGGTCAAAAGATCGGGAGACAAAAAAGCACATGCCAAAAATCAGCACCGCATACTCCGTCTCGCCCGGGAAAAAGGGGGCAGTCTCACCGTGACAGAAGCCGCCATGGACACCAGAATAACAGTTGAAAAAACCGAAGAAATCCTGCGAGAATTAACCATAAGTGGTCATGCGGAAATGCGAATCTCAGATTCGGGCCTGGTCGTTTACCATTTTCCTGAAATCGAACGCTGGGATGAAAAACACCTCGCGAGACCCGTGGATGAACTCTAATGTGTGTGGGAGGGCAAAATAATGGTAATGTTTGAAATTGGCATCATGGTCGCGATAATCATTCTCGCATCAGCGGCATACAAATACGTCGAGCACCGTACCAGAGGATCCGTCCCCAGCGATGCTGAAGAACGCTTAAGCGCCAGAATGGACGAACTCGACCGCAGGCTCACAGA
>VXRD01000092.1:1713-11535 GCA_009838845.1 Gemmatimonadota bacterium
ATTCAAGACGTCATGATCACCATTGACGAAAAACTCGACCGATCGCCCATTTCTCGCTAAGCCACCTCCACCTCCGCAAACCATCTCGGATTGACGGACAACCTCACACCTTAGAAATAAAAGGACATCCCATGTTGGCAAAACTCATCGGCATCGTGCTCATCATCATCGGCGGCATTTTCGCCATCCAGGTTCTCTTCCCGCTCATCGGCTCTCTATTTGAGCTAATCTTTCTCCTGCTCAAACTCGCCATCGCCGTTATATGTATTGGGATCGGTTATCGCTTGATCAAAAGAGACTGACGGAAAAATCCGTCTTGTCACAACCACGATAATAGCTATAAATGAATTACCTTAACGAATGGAGAAAAAAGTGAAAACACAGGATCAAAACCTGATTCGCGCATCCCTCTCGGGTGACCGCCGGGCATTTGAAACGCTCTACCACAAATATCAAAGTCAGATCTACGGCACCCTCGCACAGCGCATTTCAGACCGCGACACCATTGACGACCTGATGCAAGACACATTTTTTCGCGCCTATCGCTCGCTACACACATTCAAAGGCCAGGCAGCATTTTCGACCTGGCTCACGCAAATTGCCCTCAACGTCTATCGCTCGCACCTGCGCTCGCAGCAAGTGCGGCAAAACTGGGTCTATCAAACCGAAGACCCCGAAGTCGTACACAACGTCCTCCGCGACCTCATACCCGGCGCGCTACCAGACCAGATCGTAGAAAAACGCGAACGCATACAATTGGTCCACAAAAGCATACAAAACTTGCCCGAACGCTATCGCAAAGCCATGTGGCTGCGCTACGTCATGGACTGGTCCTACGAAGAAATCACACAGGCGCTTCGCGTTCCGCTTGGAACCGTGAAAACCTGGCTCTGCCGCGCCCGCCGCCAACTCAAAAGCGAATTTCGCAAACTCGGTTTACAACCCGGATAAGAAATAACTCTTGCTTTTCGCCCCTTGCGTGGACAAATTTAGGAACATAAAGATCAGTTGATAGAACGCGCAACTTTCAGTCCGATTTCTGGAGGTTAATATGCAGGCATGGTGGACAGAACTCGCGCCTCTCAATCAGGCATTCTATGGCTGTGCTGTCTTCTTCACCCTTTTGTTTCTCTGGCAATTTATCACAACACTCATCGGCCTGGGCGATTCCGCGGACGTCATGGACCATGACGGCTTCAATGCCAACGATGCGGGGCCAGATGTCGATAATAGTCCTTATGATCACGGTACCGCCACCTTTCAACTGCTCTCACTGCGCTCTGTGATCGCCTTTGGCATGCTCTTTGGATGGGCAGGCGCACTCTATCTCGACTCGGGACATTCAACCGAAGATTCGGTCCTTCGCGGCCTCGTATGGGGCGGCGCGGGAATGGTCCTGGTTGCGTACTTCTTCTACAAAGTGCAACAACTCTCCGAATCGCATAACCGAAACCTATCGTCCTGCATCGGCAATGAAGGCGAAGTCTATATCGACATTCCCGAAAATGGCGCCGGTCAAATCCGCGTAATGGAAAGCGGGGCTGTCAACTACATCTCTGCGCGCAGCAGAGACGGGCAACCCATCCAGAACAAAACGCCGGTTCGCGTACTGCGAACACTCGACGTAACCACAGTTGAAGTCGAACCCATTTAATCCCGAACTTAAAGGAGGGACAATGCCCACCGAATTCATTCTCACCGTACTCCTGGCAGCCGTTGTATTATTGCTATTCCTCACATTCATCTCGCGTTACAAGCGCTGTCCATCCAACAAAATTCTCGTCATCTACGGCAAAACAGGAGGTGGCACAGCCGCAAAATGTGTACACGGCGGCGCAGCTTTTGTCCTGCCCCTATTGCAGGCCTACGACTACCTCGACCTCGAACCCTTTGTCGTACCCATTGACCTGGACAACGCGCTTTCACAGGAGAACATCCGCGTATCCGTCCCCACCACAGTCACAGCAGCCATCTCTAATCAGCCCGGCGTCATGCAAAACGCGGCCATCCGCCTTTTGGGCCTGTCCCGCGATCAAGTTCAGAGCCAGGCACAGGACATCATCCTCGGCCAGATGCGCGCAGTCATTGCAACCATGCAAATTGAAGAAATCAATCAGGACCGACAGGCATTCATGACCAAAGTAAATGATGCCGTCTCCACTGAAATGGAAAAAATTGGTCTGGCCGTTATCAACGTCAACATCAAAGACCTCGACGACGAAAGCGGCTACATCAAAGCCATCGGTCAAAAAGCAGCAGCCGAAGCCGTGAACCAGGCATCTATCGACGTGGCTGAACAAGAACGACACGGGCAGGTTGGCGTGGCCGAACGCGCACGTGACCGCCGTCGGGACGTCGCCGCAGCCGAATCAGAAGCCGAAGTTGGCGAAGCAGAAGCCGCGCGAAACAGACGACGACAGGTCGCCGCACTTGAATCAGAAGCTGAAATCGGCGAATCAGAGGCCGCGCGAGATAGACGACGACAAGTTGCCGCACTCGAATCAGAAGCCGAAATTGGCGAAGCACAGGCCGGGCGAGACAAACGCCAAAATGTCGCCGCTCTCGAAGCAGAAGCCGTACAATCAGAAACAGAAGCAGAAGCAAAAACAGCGGGCTATCGCGCGGGACAACGCGTGGCAGAAGAAGAAGCGCGGCGACAAGCAGAAGAAGCGACCAAAGCCACGGACGGCGCCATTCGCGTTGCCCAGGAAACCGCGGAAAAAGCAGCCGAAGACGCCCGAGCACTGCGCGAAGAAGCGCGCTTACGCGCAGAAATCGTCGTCCAAGCAGAAGCTGAAAAACAGCGGCAGGTCGTTCAAGCAGAAGCCGAAAAAGAACAGCGACGGCTTATTGCCGAAGGTGAAGCCGCTGCCATTCTCGCACAAAAACAGGCCGAAGCCGAAGGGACTCAGGCCATTCTCAACGCCAAAGCCGAAGGATACAGACAACTCGTTGAAGCATGTGGCAGCAACGACCAGGCAGCAGCAGCCTTTCTGATCATCGAACGCCTCACCGAAGTCGCCAACATCCAGGCCGAGGCCATTAGCAACTTGCCCATCGACAAAGTGATGGTCTGGGACAGCGGCAATGGCGAGAGTGGCATGTCCAACCTGGGACAACGCCTCATGGGTGCCATACCGCCCATGCACGATCTGGCGCGCCTGGCCGGGCTTGAATTACCCGAATTTTTGGGCAAAATGAACGGCGAACAAACGGCAGGGGAAAACGGCAAATCCGATAACTCAAAAGACGAATAGACGAGAAAAGCGCGAATAGACGAGAAAAGCGCGAATAGACGAGAAAAGCGCGAATAGACGAATAGACGAACCCCGCCCAACCACCCAAGGTTGTTACAAACTCCGTCGTTGATTCGTTGATTCGTTGATTCGTTGATTCGTTGATTCGTTGATTCGTTGATTCGTAAGATTCGTACAGCCATGACCAACACCCTGAACATAGCCACAGACATAGAATCTCGTTTCCAAATGGCGCTGCAACACGCACGCGGGGCAGCGCCAGGCTCGGGCGACTACAAAAAAGCGGTTGAACACCTCGAATACATTTTGTCTGTCGATGACCAGAGCGAGGAAATGGACCGCGTCTGTTTTTTGTTGGGCAGCCTGCTCGACGACTTTCCAGAAAACGCATCTCGAGCCATTGCCGTTTACCGCCGGGGTTTGGAAGCCGATCCCCTCTTTGCGCCCGGGCACAACAACCTGGGCGTTTTGCTCATGCAAGATGGGCAAATCCTATCGGCTCTTGGCGAATTTAAAATCGCCGTACACCTCGAACCCGATTACATGCTCCCCTATCGCAACCTCGCCCGATTGCTCTTTCAACACATGAGCCCGGCACAAATGGAACGCGAATACGCAAGCATCACCGAAGAATTTGGCGTTAGAGCATCGCTCATTCTCGCCCGCCTATCTCTCGAACTCATAGACCTTGGGCGCGCACAGGTCTATGAAAGCCTCTACACGCACGGTCACCGCATCAAAAACCTGATGGGGCTCTCCGGCAGCCGAATGCGTCGCGCCATACGCAATTTACCGCCAAATACCGACGGTTTGGATGATCTGAAAGACATCGCAAACGAACAAGAACACATCTACAGCCAATGGGTTGCCTACTTGCGGTCTATGAAACAAGACACTATGAATCCCGCGCTGGTCGATGTGTCCCAACTCATTGAAAAAATGACCCACAGACTCTCTGCACGAGCAGGGGACAAAGAACTCATCTTTGCCGCCGAACCTCATGTGCCTCAGGTAAAAGCGGACGCTGGCATGTTATCTGAAGCCGTCACAAACCTGACCCTCAACGCCATCGAAGCCGTTGAAAATAATGGCGTGGTGAGAGTACAGGTCGGTGCCGATACAGAGCGCAGTTCGGTTTATATTGAAGTGGAAGACAATGGCCCCGGCATTCCCGAAAATTTGCAAACCCGCATATTTGACCCCGGATTTTCAACGCGAGAAAGGGGCAATGGCTATGGGCTGAGTATATGCTCTCGCATTGCAGCGGCACACCGCGGTACGTTGCGCGTGATCAGTCGTCCGGGTGCAGGCGCGGTTTTTCGCATTGACCTACCCATCGATTTTGAAGTCTCAACACAACACGACAGCATTGGCCTGCAACACAACGTACCCGATACCTCGCGCGATCCAATAGCTGAAGAATTTATTCAATAAGACCCTCTCCCATGACTGAAATTATCGTTGCTGACGACCAGATAGAAGTCCTCGACATGCTGATTCGAAGCCTGCGGGAAGACACGCGCAAGGTCCATGCCTTCTCTACTGGACGCGAAGCTCTGGCATATCTGCAACAGCATCCCAATCAGATTGGCCTGGCCATTCTCGACCTCGATTACGGACCCGATGAACCCGATGGCCTCGAAATTTTGCCACAAATGCTCGAATCGGTTCCCGACCTGCCCGTCATTATGCTCACTGGACAAGGCACAATAGACACTGCCGTGGCTGCACTGCGATTGGGCGCAACAGACTTTATTGAAAAAGACTTTTATATCGAAGACAAAATCGAACTCAGCCTTGAAAAACTCGACCGCGTGTATCAAGCACTTAAGGAAAACGCCCAACTGCGGGCCGAAGTTCAGGACCTGGGGCGCGAAAACCAATTCTACCGAGACGAATTTGGCAAGCGTTATCAAATCATCGGCTCCAGCCCCAAACTCCAGCAAATCCTCCAGCGAGCGCAAACCGTAGCTCCCATCCCCCGGCCCGCGCTCATCACGGGAGAACCCGGCACGGGCAAAGAACTCGTCGCCGCGGCCATCCACTATGGCAGTGACCGCAAAGACCGTCCCTTTGTCAAAGTCAATTGCGCCGCCATTGCCGACCAATTGCTCGAAAGCGAACTTTTTGGACACGAAAAAGGGGCTTATACAGGCGCGACAGAAGCCCGCACGGGCAAATTTGAAGCCGCCAGTGGCGGCACCCTATTTCTCGATGAAATCGGCAACACCACCCCCGAATTTCAGCAAAATGTGTTGCGAGCCATTGAATATAGCGAAATTCAGCGCGTGGGCAGTGCGACACCCATCTTTGTCGATATTCGCGTTATTGCCGCCACGAATACCGACCTCGAAACGGAAATTGCCGAAGGTCGATTCCGCCAGGACCTCTACGACAGATTGCGCTTTGAAGTCTTGCACATGCCCCCGTTGCGCGAACGCCGAGAAGACATTCCCGCATTAGCCGATTATTTTGTCGCACAAATCGTCGAAGAAGTACCAGGCCTGCAAAAACGCGACTTTTCCGATGCGGCAACAGAACGCCTGATGACATATAGCTGGCCGGGCAATGTGCGCGAACTCAAATTTGCGGCCGAACGCGCGGCCTGTGTCGCCCGAGGGACAGAGATTGAACCGGGCGATTTGCCCCCCGAAGTTTCTCAACAAGCGCCCCAATCACCCGAATTGAACGACGGTTTTGAATCACAAGTGCAATCCTATGAACTGAGTCTATTGCGGCGCATTCTCGATAAAGTCTCCTGGAACCAGCGCGAAGCCGCCAAACAACTCAAACTCAGCTACGACCAATTTCGCCACCTGTACCGCAAATATAAACTCAACAAAGAAAAACCCTGATTGTTATGGCTCTCGACATCCCCGTTCGGGCAAATCTCCAATACCACCGCTGTCTCAACGACAGCATATCTTCCTGGGCGAGCCACCTGCCCATTTTGTTCCTCGCTTCATTTTTGGCAATACTCCTGAGTGCGGTATCGGGCACTTTGCTCCTGGGCAGCTTATATGCTGGCTTTGCCATCATGATCTTGCGCGCGCAGCAAGGAGCAAAACCCCGCATGCGAGATCTATTTGGGCAGATCATTCGTTTCGTCCGTTTTTTTTCGATGAACATTTTTATCTTCCTGTTTTTTATTCTCGGCTTCGTCCTCATTGTAGCACTGGTTTTTGTGAACAGTGATTTCTTTGCATTCCTGCTCAATGCATTCAAACAGGTCGTTGCCCGGGAAACGACCTGGGATATCCCCGCTGCACCAGAAAACATTGGAAGATTCTTAGAAGACAAAAATATTATTTATTATGCCGTCATTCCGGCAGCTTGCCTCTTATTTTTACCCGGCCTCATTTTTGTTGTCAAATGCTTCTACATCTATCTTCTGGCAGCAGACCGGGGGGTACACATCGATGAAGCCTATGTCGAAAGTCGCAAAGCCGTTGAACGCTACGGTTTTTTTCGCCACTGCGCGCTTATACTCACCGCGCTCGGAATTCTCGTAGGATCAGTCGCACTCACCGATAGCCTCATCGACAATACCTTCGCCCAACTCTGTGTCTTTGTTCTCTTTCAACCCCTCGCGCTCGGGATTTTTGCATCGGCCTACAACCAGACCCTCTGCGAAGAAGCGCGACAGTGGGAGAGCTACAAACAACAATTTTCGGAGATGCGCGATGAATTGCAAACAGCGCACGACATGCAAATGGGTCTATTGCCGCAATCCAGTCCCGACCTGCCTGGTTATACACTCGACGGAACCTGTATTCCCGCCAACAGCGTCGGCGGGGATTACTATACGTACCGCTGGTTGGATGAAGACAAAACAAAACTCGGCATCCTCGTTGCCGATGTCTCTGGCAAAGCCATGGAAGCAGCCGTGACCGCCGTGCGTTTCAATGAAATGCTCCGCTATGAATGCCAAAATCGCGTTGCACCAGCCGATATTCTCGACGGTCTTAATGACTCACTGGAAGGTCAGATTGACCAGGCCACATTTATTACCTGCTGCATCGCTGTACTCGACGTACCCACCGGCGAAGTCACGCTTGCAAGCGCAGGACACTGTCCTCCGGTCCATATTTCCAATCGCTCTCAATTTATCGACCTCGCGGGATATCCCCTTGGCATCCCGGCACTTATACGCCCCCAAACTCCCTATCGAGTTGAGCATTTAACACTCGCGCCCGGTGATCGCCTCGTGCTCTACTCCGACGGTGTTGTCGAAGCCCAAAATGCCAAACGCAACTTCTTTGACGACGACCGATTTATACGTTGTCTCGAACGCGCATCCATAGACCGGACACCCACAGACCTGATTGCCGACCTCGTCGCCGATGTCAAATCCTTTATTGGCAAAGCGCGGCGCACCGACGACATAACCCTCGTTATTCTCCAGCGCGATTTATCCCTTAACTCCTGACCCATCTCATGATGACCAACGACCGCTTCATACTCATACACTATCACGAAATTGGCCTCAAAGGCAAAAATCGGGGCAAATTTGAACGGCGTCTGATGACCAACATCAACCGCGCACTCAAAGACGTACCCTGCGGAAAGCTCGAGCGTCTATCGGGCCGCATGATGCTCGCACTCACCTCAGAATCGCCGATAGATGTAATCCGAGAACGACTCTCAAAAGTCTTTGGCATCGCCAACTTTTCCGAAGCAGTCGTGGCCAAACGCAATATCGAAGCCATTCGAGAAACTACCTGGGCACTTGCACAAAAAGCCGACTTTCAATCCTTCAAAATTGTCACCAGACGCGGCGACAAAACCTTTCCGCTCAATTCGGATCAAATCAACCGGGATGTGGGCAAACATATTCAAACCCTGTCCGGTGCCCGCGTCCTGATGGATAACCCAGACCTCACCTGCTTTATTGAAATTGCCCCACAACGCATATTTATCTACGCTGAAAAAATTCCGGCACCAGGGGGTTTGCCCGTCGGTTCCAATGAAAGCGCTGTAAGCCTCATCTCCTCGGGCATTGACTCACCCGTGGCTTCTTACAAAATTATGAAACGCGGTGTCAAACTGACTTATGTGCATTTTCACAGTCAGCCCTATACCAATCGCAATTCCCAGCGCAACACCGAAGACCTCGTGCGACTCCTCACCCGGCATCAATACGTGTCGGACCTGTACCTGGTGCCATTTGTCGAAATTCAACGCCACATCATGATGCGAGCACCTGCGAGCTATCGCGTCATTCTCTACCGCCGCGCCATGCTGCGCATTGCAGAAGTCGTTGCCCAAAAAGTCGATGCCCTCGCACTTGTCACTGGCGAAAACGTCGGGCAGGTCGCCTCGCAAACCCTGTCGAACATGCGCGTCATCGAAGAAGTGACCCCGCTACCCATCTTGCGTCCATTAGCCGGTGACAACAAAGAAGAAATCATCAATGAAGCACGGCGCATTGGCACATATCAAATCTCCATCGAACCCTATGAAGATTGTTGTTCTGTCTTTGTACCCAAACACCCCGAAACGCGCGCCAATTTGGAAAAAGTCCGCGAAATCGAATCCACGCTCAACCTCGCCCCCCTCATCGAACAAACCCTTGAACAAACCGAACGCAAAACATTCAAATTTTAGCATACTCATTTTGTACCTCCCACCTTCTCTTGCCAGACCTCCAGCCCCTGGTATGCTTCAAAAATCGCCTCAATCAAATACCGAATCGCCGCACTAAAATAGCGCCCTCGCCGCCACGCCACACCGATCTCGCGGCTAAATGCCACCCTCTCTACATCCACCACCTTTAACGCCCCGGCATCCAGGGACTCCTGCACAGTTAGCATAGGCAAAAACGAAATCCCAACACCGACCTCCACCAGCTTACGCATTGCCTCTGGGCTTCGCATCTCCATCACCACGCCGGGAGACACGCCCGCTTCTGCAAATCGCTCATCCACAATTTTGCGCGATATGGAATCCGTGTGAAATAGGATCAAAGGCTCTTGCACCACCTCTTGCAAAGTCGCGCTTTCTCGCGCGGCAAAAGGATGAGATGCCCCCACCACAAGCGGCATAGAATCCCGATAAATCGACACCGTCTCCACGCGCGGATGATCATAAGGCAGCGAAATAACCGCAAACTCAGAGCGATTCATCAGCAGATCATCTACCAGATAGCGCGATGGTGCTACCTGTGCAGACAGAGAAACACTGGGATAAGCACGCCTGTAATCCTTCAAAATATCCGGCAACAAATACGTCACAGCCGCATCAATTGCGCCAAACTGAAACCCCTCCCCCGGCAACACATCGCGCCGCTGCAAGTGGTCTTCTACCTCTTCGACCAGATCCTGAATCTGCATCGCATAGTTCACCAGCGTGCGCCCTTCCATTGTCAGCGCCACGCGCTTACCACCCCGGTTAAAAAGCCTCACCCCCATTGTCTTTTCCAATTCAGCAATACCACTGCTCACCGTTGGCTGAGTCACATGCATCTCCCGTGCTGCCTGACTAAAACTCCCGGTTTGTGCAACAGACAAAAAATAGCGCAAATGATAAAGATTCATATCTCGCTCCAATTCAAAATACAATCTAT
>VXRD01000093.1 GCA_009838845.1 Gemmatimonadota bacterium
CAACTTCCCCCATCGATACTTCAACCTGCCCCTCATGCCGGCGCATCCCACCGCTATTGCGCCCGAGCGACTCATAGCGGTACATCCCCACGGGTGAACGGATCCCCACACTCTTCCGATCCGTTCGCAAAACACCCACATGCTGTCCGTATTCCCCGGTAACAGAAAGCGCCTTACCCAAATCCCAACGCACAGCCACCTCGCCCTCGCGTTGGGCAGTTCGCGCAGTATCGGCTTGCCATCCCCATCGCCCGGCAGCCCGCCCTCTGTCCAATCGCTCAAATGCTTCAAAATCGGCCCCAACCTGGCGAAACCGAGCCGTGACTTCAAAATCGCGCTCTGTCCACGCACCATCCATGCGAACCCCACGCCCACTTCCCGAATCTCGATCACTCAGGGCGACCTCCCCAGAAACGCGTGCATTTGACCACGGCGTGTACGTCGCGTACACCACTCCCAACTGCCGCTGCACCGCAGTAGGACCAGGCGACAATGCAGAACGATCAGACTCTCGAATCAGCGTCGTCCCCACAGACACCCCCTCACCGAGCGACACGCGGGACTCCATACCCATCAGCCGGCTTCTCATACCGGCATCAATCACCTGATACTCCACTGTAACGCGGCTCTCCACCCCAATCGGTATCTCAGGCGTAAACGCCACATGCCCGCGCTCGTAATCAATCGTATAATCTGCCCCATCCCCGCGGGTGAGCAATCGCCCATTGAGATACACGCGCTCAGACTCCGGCACAATTTGTCCTCTCAACTCGCCACCCGACAAAGAATAAGGTCCCTGAAACCCCTCAACCGTCACCAGCCGCCGCGTTTCCCAACGTCCCCGCGACACTGCTCCAAAAACCGCAATCTGCCCCTTCTCCTGATGGGCCAACACGCGCGCGCCCTGCAACTGCCTCCGATAGCGCCCAAACACAGTCCCGTCAAACGCCACATCGAGATCGCCGAGCGTAGCCGATACCTGATCGGCGTCAACCTGAAAAAACACGCGATCCAATTCCTGCAACCGCTTTGATCCCCCCTGCTCGCCTATTGGCAAATTGCGATCGGACAGCACGGTCAATAAATTGACCCCCTCGGCGACCTCGCCCGAAATACGCAACTGCAAAGCTTGATGAACCGCGTGTTGAGATCCCGCGGTCACAGAAATACTCTTATGACCACCAATCGTCAACTTCTGCTCTTCATCCCTATCTCGCACAACAGGAGGAGAGAACACGCGCACAATCGGTTGATCCCCACTACCTTTCCCCGGCTGAAACTGACGACGCTGAACCACAGGCGCAGTCACCAGAGGACGCTGTCTAAAACGCACCACAATCTCCACACCCCGCGCAACATCCCGCAAAAGTGTCAGCAACGCGCGATCGGCATCCACTACATAATCCCGATCCCGAACGAGCAACACCCCATCCACCCAAACCCGTTCACTCGCCGCCTCAATGGCGCGGTCGGAAATCGAAAAAGGCCCGCGGCTCCCATCTGCTTGAAACATCCGTTCTCCATCGAACAACGTAAACTTCTCCGGCACGGGAACCTGTGCGTGTGCCGTCACAACACAGGCTAAAAAAAATAAAATACCCTGAACGATATAAAGGGTGCCAAAACTCATCTCTCATATCTCGTGTCTAAAAAAAACAGGACATCCCGCCCTCGCGGAACATCCCGGCCTTTTCCCATTTCACAGTGAACTGGTCTGAACCGCGACCAGTTGTACACCGTTCCCTACTTCACCCTTGAAACCTGTAATTGCAATTTCTGAATACGCCCATTCCCCGAATCCAGAACGAACAACCTGCCAGCGCGGCCAAGTGCGACACCCCGGGGAAACTGAAACGCCATCGCGCCCTTTCCCGGATCGGGACCGCCCAAAAACCCTGCAACCCCGCCAGAATCGAGGTCAAACACCACAATGCGATGGTGGCCCGTATCCGCTACAATCAACGTCCGATCAGGCCCCACACACAGCGCCGAGGGCTGCAATAAAACATCTTCGCCCATCGTCTTTTGAAAATTGCCAAACCTGTCGAATACCGCAATCCGATCATTCTCGCTATCGCAAACATAAACCTTCTCGCGACCTTCTACTGCAATTCCCAAAGGACGCCGCAAATTGCCAGCCCCATACCCAAAACCGCCAAAACTGCGATCAACGCGGCTATACGTATCGATCTGCACCAGTTGATCGGCATCGATATCGCTCACCAAAATCTCATCTGCATCCGACACGGCAATACCACTGAGCGTACCCAGATCCACAGAACCACCAGCATCCGCACCCCCAATCACCGCCAGAAGACGCAAATTTAGATTAAACACCTGAATGCGGCGATTTCGGCCATCCGCCACATAAATCTCCAGCCCCTTGCTCGCGGCAATACCACCCGGTTTGTTAAATTGCCCATCTTCCCAGCCCGGTCCTCCTATTGCCCTCAAAAAAGTGCCAGTTGGGGACAATTTTTGGACGCGGTCATTCCCGGTATCGGCCACAAACACATTGCCCGACGTATCCAGAGTCAACCCCTCGGGATTGAGAAACTGCCCATCGCCACCCCCTACTTCGCCAAAAACAGCCTCAAAGCGAAATGCGACCTGCACCTCCGCCCCGGCTGTGCCAACCCATACAAATACAATCAGGATGCAAAAAATACGTCCCATAAAATTCATTCCTCTACCGTTCAGCGCGAAACACTTCGACCCTCTCGCTTATACTTTTCGAGCAAAGTCTTGAGTTCTTCAACGATCTCGGGATATTCTGCATAACGGTTAAACCGCTCAATCCGATCGCGTTCGAGATCAAAAAGTTCGCCCGGATGATGGTGGGGCACATACCCGCGTTCTTCCACAAACCAATCCGGTTCTTTATTATCATCCCCATTGGGTGCATCGATCAACACCCAGCGCCCCTTCCGAATAGCAAACTTCCCCCGAATGCTGTGATGCACAGTCGCCTCCCGGATAGGCGTATCAAAAGTCTCACCTAAAAGCGCAGGCAATATATTATAACTATCTTCACCCATATCTTCCGACAAAGACACGCCAGTTATTGCCGCCACCGTAGCCATAAAATCGGACATACAAATCACCTCATCGCAAACCCTATCCCCCTCAATCTGACCGGGCCATCTCGCAACAAAAGGAACCCGGTGCCCACCTTCCCACACATCGCGTTTCAACCCCCGCAAGCCATCCATACTGTAATGCCCGTATTCCTGGATCCGTCTATACGCAAAATTTTCGGGCCCATTATCGCTGGTAAAAATAATCAGCGTATTCTCGGCAATCCCTTTTCGATCAAGAGCCGCCATCACCTCGCCCACAGTCCAATCCACTTCACACACAAAATCTCCGTACTCACCCGCCTCGCTCATACCCTTAAACTCATCTATTGGAACAATCGGCGTGTGCGGCGCAGTCAGCGGAAAATACAAAAAAAACGGTTGCTCATCCGCCGTCTCAATATATTGAACTGCGCGATGGGTCAACTCGGGCATCACCGCCTCGAGAGACCATCCCGGCGCCATTGGCCCGGGCGATCCAAACATCTCCTCGGGCTTCTCCTCAACTGGCGCATCCACCAAACGATCGTTTTCAAACCAGGTATAAGGCGGAAAATTGGGCACATCATCGCCAAAATAATAATCAAATCCACATTCTACAGGACCGCCAGTAACCGGCTTACTAAAATCGATATTCTTGCCCAATTCATACCGATGATCTCTACCCAACACCCCATATTCCGCGCCTTCATAGGCCGCACGCCCATCCTTTGTCTCCCAGTGCCATCCCAGATGCCACTTCCCAATACAGGCCGTGCGATACCCCTGATCTCGCAGCAATGTCGCCACCGTCTTTCGCCCCGGATCAATCAAAGGCGGATCCCAGGGCCACAACACACCGCCTTGCAACCGGGTGCGCCAAGAATACCGCCCCGTAAGAATCGCATAGCGCGACGGTGTACAAACGCTGGACGGCGCGTGGGCATCGGTAAAACGAACCCCCTGCGACGCCAACCTGTCCAGATTGGGCGTTGGAATTTTAGACTCTGGATTCTGGCATGCCAGATCTCCATAGCCCATATCATCAGCCAGAATAAAAACAATATTCGGATTGGACCGCGTCATCTGTTCACCTCAAATCTTCAAATTCGCCTGAATACTCGTCACTGCCCGCTCGACATCTTCTCGATGCCCAAACGAACTCAAGCGAAAATAACCTTCGCCAGCAGGACCAAAACCCGAACCCGGCGTACCGACGACATAGGCTTCTGACAACAACTTATCAAAAAAATCCCACGACGACATGTTATTCGGTGTCTTGAGCCACAAATAAGGCGCGTGTACACCACCGAAAACCGTCAGCCCAATACACCTCAGCCCCGCTCGAATAATGCGCGCATTTTCCATATAATACGCAATCATCTCCTGGCACTCTCGCTCGCCTTCTTCTGTAAACACCGACAAAGCGCCCAATTGCACAATATTCGAAGCACCATTAAAAAACGTATTTTGACGCCTGCCCCACAGCGTATTCAACTTGCCCGCCTCTGCGTCTTCTACCACCAGATCCATCGGCACAATCGTCCACCCCAGACGCACACCCGTAAACCCGGTATCTTTAGAAAAACTATTGATCTCAATCGCGCAGGACTTTGCCCCCTCAATCTCGTAAATCGTTCGCGGCAAATCTGCATCTGAGATGTACCCGGCATAAGCCGCATCGTAAATAATCACCGCCCTGTGTTCTCTCGCATAATCCACAAACGCCTGAAGCTGTGCTCGCGTTGCCACAGCACCCGTAGGATTATTCGGGCTGCAAATATAGATCAAATCCACCTTTTCATCCGGCACCTCGGGCATAAAACCATTCTCCTCAGTACACGGCATATAAACCAGCCCTTCGTACTGATCATCCACCGCCTCGCCCGTCCGTCCGGCAATCACATTGCTATCGACATATACCGGATATGCCGGATCCTGCACAGCAATTACATTATCCATACCAAAAATCGACTGGATATTCGCCGAATCCGACTTGGCGCCATCGCTCACAAAAACCTCAGATGCATCGAGATCCACCCCGTACTTTGCATAGCGCTTCGCCAGAGCCTCCCGCATCTCAGGCTCACCCTCTCCGCCATCGGCATAGCCGCGATACGTCTCCACACGCGCCATCTGATCCACCGCATCGTGCAAACCGGCAATCACGCTCCTCGTCAGCGGCTCGGTCGTATTGCCAATACCCAACCGCATCACGGACACCTCTGGATGTGCATCGAGAAAAGTCTGCGTCCGCCGTGCAATCTCGGGAAACAAATAACCCGCAGCCAGCTTGTCATAATTTGCATTAATACTCGCCATGTAATGTAAATCCTTTCACGTCATAGTCACCTGCCAACAAAATATCGCGCAAAAAAATATAGACGCAACGCCCAAAAGTCAAAGACCAAAAACGAATGGACGAACCATTGCATTTGTTTTTGATCTTTGACTTTAGTAATTTCTAACGCATAATAGAGGCTGGAGGATAGGGGTTGGTTGGGCGGGATTTTCACACTTCAAACTTCACACTTCAAACTGGAGTACGCATGGGATACACCGCTCAAGTGCGCGAATTTACAATGGCCTGTAACGACGACCTGCCAGCGCATCCGCAAAACATGACAGCAGAAGGCATCGCATTTATACGACAAATGGTCAACGATGAAATGGACGAATTAATGGCCGCGCAAACCGTCACAGAACAGGCTGACGCGCTCGTCGATGCAATTTACTACATCTGCGACTTCGCCATCCGCAACGGCATCAATCTCGACCCGCTCTTCGACATCGTCCACAATGCAAACATGCAAAAAGTTGTAAACGGAAAAGTCATTCGCCGAGAAGACGGCAAGATACTCAAACCCGAAGGATGGGAAGACCCCGCCCCCAAACTCATCCAGGAAATGACCCGCCAGGCGCGTGAAGGCGGATTTGACAAAAAATAGCCCATCCAACTTTGTGGACGGGCTGTTTTGTTAGTACGCTGAGTACCTGGCTTAGTTCAAACACGCTACTTTACAGCCGAGGGAAAAAACTAAGGGCTACGGCGTTGGGAAGCAACGGCTCTGTAAGCCTGACGAGGGTGATTGGGCGTGTCGGGAAAGCGTGACTCAAGTTCTCCGCTATGCATCATCGGAGTAATATAACCCGCCGTTAGTTTGCCTTGACCGATGCTGAGAAAACCGGCAATTTCAGCGGAAGTTACCCATTTTCCTTGATTGCATATTAAATGGATGATGGGGCGTACACGCACACGACGCGGCCGCTTTCCAAGTTTTGCAATACGCGCTCTGATATAATCTGGAAGCTCCCCCCCATCCGCATCGAACTCCCTCCCATCCACGCTGAGCTCCCCCTCATCCGCACTGTGCTTACCTGTATCTGCATTGAACTCCCTCCCATCCACCTTGAACTCTTCATCTTTTGCTCTGGACTCCCCAGTTTCCAGTTTGTACTCTCCAACTTGCGATTTCAGAACAGAAGTCAGTGTGTAGTAGCTGTTGGGGCCATGAGAATGAAGCGCCAGTAAATCTCGATCGCGGAGGCCGCGCAACAGGTAACTGGCACTTAAAGTATCGAGACCAGACAAAGTACGCAGCCTGGCATTGTCTATCTGACCATGACGATACGTGTAAAGCAATGTCCGAAACTCATGACGGGAAAGCTCAAGATCACCGAGCGCCGAGATAAATTTTCGATCACTGGCGTTCAGAGTAAGCGTGTTCCGAAGCGTAACTGTGACGCTGCGGTTGGTCGCATCTATATCTGGCCTTGGCAAAAAAGCGTCTTCCATCTCTGCGAACATACGCGGGATACCTTCGCCCTGGTCGCGTGCGAGACCGAGATCTACGAGCACCCGGATCATGCGGGGATTGCGGCTGTGATGGACTCGCTTGAGCGTGAGCAACGCTTCTGTGGTCAAGTTGCCGACCAGCCCGCCCGGGCTGACCACTTCCATGCGATCATCGAATAGCCAGACCTCTATGCCAGCACCTTCAACCCTGTAATCGCGGTGCGCGATGGCATTGAGCAACGCTTCCAGCCATGCGAAGTCTGGGTATTCCACGGATTCCTGAAAGCGGCTACCCACGAGCCGCATAGGGCGTCGCAGCAAACTGCTGATGACACTGCGGATTTCCGATATGACCGCAGGCAAGTTGCCTTCGCAGCGCGGGCGTTCTTCGACATTGTGCTCGGGGCCGGTATAGCGCTCCGTACCAATGACGCGAAATAGACGGACGCCGGCATTGGGATGGTCCGGTCCGTAACGGGCAAAGAGCAACTCCGCAGCATTTCGTAGCAAGATTCCTCGCCCTCGGTGATCGGCCAATTTGCGCTTGAGCAAGTACTCTTCATCACTCAAAGCGGATAAACCCGCCCCTTGTCTTGCGCGTTCTAACAGTCGTTCATCCAGATCAGCCAAAGTCATTGATGATCGTCGGCTTTCCCAACTCTCTGCCATGCCTTCAAACTTGAGCGTATTGATTTGACTCTCGCTGGATTGCACGGTCTGGTCACCCATTCGCAGCGGGAAGCCATCCCCGATTACTTGAACGGGAACATCTGAAGCCGGCACATCAAAAACAATCAGTTCGCACCCTTGAACATTCATAATAAAGCCATCGGGCTGTACGGGCTTCAAGCGAGTGCTCGGGGTCTTCAGGATACTGTTCAAGGCATCCTGCGGAAGCTGGTGTCCAGTAATGGTGCGGTCATCCTCTATGCCCAGGATCAGTACGCCACCTTCGGCATTGGCGAAGCCCGCCACATATTCCGCAACCTGGTCTCGCACGGCGCGGCGGTTACGTGACCGTTTGGCACTATCTTCTCCCTCATACAACGACTTGCGATCAAAGTGCTGACCTTCATCTTGATCCAGAAACGGCGTGATGTCGAATCGTAGTTCTGCCATTATAAATCGCCTGTGATAATTTGGCTCAATAGCCCTTTGCTTCCCTCGCCCGGACACTCGGCAAATGCATATTCAATGTTGCATTTAGTATAGCCAACTTTGTCCGTATATTCAAGACTGTGAATAAAAAAATAACCCATCCAACTTTTTGGACAGGCTGTTTTTTTACTACGCAGCGTAACTGACGTTAGCGATTGGTCAGTTCAAACACGCTATTCTCCAGCCAGCGCTTAAACGCCTCATTCTGTGAATACTGCTTGTAAAGTTCAGTATCATCCGAGAGCAGAGCCATAATCGCCTTCTCCAACGCCTTATCGTGTTCAATGCGCGTATTCTGCTCATCTGAATGTTCCCGCGCATTGCGATAGGCACTATCCGCATCAACCATCTTTGGAACATCCTCAATAATCATCCTGCGAATGCGGTCTTCATTGGTCCACGGAATATCACCAAAAAGGTCATTGAATGACCGGAGAATATTGGAAAGCAGGTCCATTTCCGGCTCTGGTTTATGACCGCCGCCACCTGTGGGCACCGGCTCGATCTCCGCATCCTCATCGGACAGCATAATTTGCATCGCCGCCTGTTTCTCGGCGCGATAGCTATCCATATCAATAGCACCCTCAATACCCAGCGACAAATCTTCCGTAACCGGCGTCGGCAACTTGGGAACGAGAAAATTCAAAAAAATGGAAAGCTGTTCCCATTCCACATTCGCGTAGGGAAGAACCTGAGACAAGAAGTTGTATGCGCGTACAAAAGCCTTGGCATTGCCCTTAAATTCAACCTGCCCATCCTCATCCAGTTCGCTGCGATAAATCGCCACACACGCGTCCAGAATGGGATCGAAAGCCCCGCGGTCATCGCCCTTCAAATACGACGCCACCACATTGTGGACTTGCTCATCTGAATAAACCTGCCGGCCATCCAGCGCGGCCTTGAGATCGTGCAACTTATTGGGATCGGTTTCATCCGCCAAAATAGTCGTACGGTAGTAATCAGCAAAAGCATCCCTTATCCCGTCGGCATCATTGTAGAAATCCAGCACAAACGTATCGCGCTTATCCGGGTGGGCGCGATTGAGACGAGAGAGCGTTTGCACCGCTTTAATGCCAGAAAGCACCTTATCTACGTACATCACATGCAGCAGAGGCTCATCATAGCCCGTCTGGAACTTATCCGCGCAAACCAGCAACCGATAGGGATCTTCCTGAATCTTACTGGCAATCTGCGATGACGGAAAACCATTCAAAGACGATTCACTCACCCTCTCACCACCGTAATCCACCTCGCCAGAAAAAGCGACAATAGCTTTGTGCGAGCTATTGAGCTCATTCAGGTAATTGCGGATGGCGTGATAGTATTCAATCGCCATCTGAATACCACCAGTTACGACCATCGCCCGTGCCTGTCCTCCAATTTTACGCGGTGCCAGCACCTGCTCGCGGAAGTGGTCAACCATAATCTCCGCTTTGAGGCGAATCGCATGGCTGTGTGTTTCCACATAGCTAATGAGCTTCTTCCTCGCCTTTATAGTATCAAACTCCGGATCATCTTCTATCGTCTTGGCGAGGTGATAATAACTCGTTACCGGCGTATAATTGCCCAACACATCCAGAATAAACCCCTCCTCAATCGCCTGTTTCATCGCATAGCCGTGGAAGGACCGATGCTTTGTCGCGCCATCGGGCTGTGGCACTGGCGTGCCAAATAACTCCAGCGTCTTATTCTTCGGCGTGGCAGTAAAGGCAAAATAGCTCGCATTGGTCAACAGACGCTTCTGCTCAATAATCCGGTTAATCTTATCTTCAAAAGTATCTTCATCATCCCCGTCCTCATGGTCGCCCAGAGCCTGTGCCATCGCCGAAGACGTGCGCCCACCTTGGCTGGAATGCGCCTCATCAATAATGATGGCAAAGCGGCTCCCCCGATGTTCTGCGCCAATCTCATCCAGAATAAACGGAAACTTCTGCACAGTAGAAATAATGATCTTCTTCCCCTCGCCGATAAAACGACGCAGATCGCCAGAATTTTCGGCATGCCCGACAGTCGCCCCCACTTGCGCGAACTGCCGAATAGTATCGTTGATCTGCCGATCCAGAATAATCCGATCAGTCACAACAATAATAGAGTCAAAGACCGTCTCACCGCCCTTTTCCAGCCCAATGAGACGGTGTGCCAACCAGGCGATAGAATTGGACTTCCCACTACCCGCCGAATGCTGAATGAGATAGCGCTGCCCCGCCCCATTTTCCACAGCATCAGCCAGTAACTTCCGCACCACATCCAACTGGTGATAGCGCGGCCAGATTTGCGTCCGCGTCCTGCGCCCGGTCTGCGCATCAGCAGACTCCACCAGCAGAGCGTAATTCTCGATAATATCTGTCAAACTCTGCCGGGTCAAAACCTCCTGCCACAAATAATCGGTCTTGAGACCATTGGGATTGGTCGGATTGCCAGCACCATCATTCCACCCCTTATTGAAAGGCAGGAACCAGGACGACTTGCCTCTGAGATGCGTACAAAACATCACCTCGTGTTCATCCACAGCAAAATGAGCCAGACAACGACCAATGCGGAAAAGCTCCTCCCTCGGATCGCGGTCGCGTTTGTATTGCTCAACCGCATCTGCCACCGTCTGCTTCGTAAGACTATTTTTCAACTCAAAGGTCGCTACCGGCAAGCCATTGATAAACAGCGCGAGATCAAGCGCAAGCCGCTTATTGGCATTGCTATACGACAACTGCCGCGTAACCGAAAAGCGATTCAGTTCGTAAAGCTCCGCTGCACGTCGGTTACCCGGCGATGGCGCACCGTAAAAAAGCGCAATATCGTGCGGCCCGTGCTTAACACCATTGCGAAGCGCATCGACAATACCGCGCCTGCCAACCTCGCTCTTCAACCGGGCGAGAAAACGGCGTCGCGTCGGATTGTCGCTCTCCAGAGACAGAGCCTCAGCAATCCTCGGCTGCGTCGCCACCAGAAAAACAGTCAACTGCGCCAGATCCACGCAATACTCGCGGTCGTAATCCTCGCGATCCCCATAACGCCAACCCGCGCTATAGGCAGCCGGACGTTCCCCTACATCACCCGCACTCGATTCATCCGCCCTACCAGCCAACATCTCGCAAATGCGATCTTCCAAACCGCGTTCAGAGGTATCCGTAACCGCCGGGCGCCCGCTTCTGAGTTCACCTATCGCCTTACTCCGCTCACTCGCGGACTTATGGAACAGCCCGCGTACAGAATTTGACCCCTCGATAACCTCGGGAATATCAGAAGTATCGATCTGGTCATCGGGCAATGCCGCAAGCGCGTCCAACTCTTCTTTCTGAGATTGTGTCAGTTTATTATCCCGACTCTTCATACCTTACTCTCTCTTTGGGTTGCTTTTCAGGTATGGAAAAATATCATTCCAAATGCGTTTCAGTCAAGTAACAGTCAAGTAAAATAAACGTCGTATATTCAATAAGTTATGAGAAATACGATCTCACACCTCGGATCGCCAGTCAAGTAACAGTCAATTACCCGTCAATTACATAAATTAAGTAAAATAAATAAGTTAAGTAAAATTCACAGTTTCCCGGTTCCCTATATGTCAATTACCCATCAATTACCCGTCAATTACCGAGCAACAACTCAGGTCAAAGTGGTCATGGAGAACGTCTCCAGTCAAAACTGACCTTAAGCTCGCGCAACATCTCAAAAGTGTCTCGGTAATCAACATCAAACTGACTACATACATTTGGCAGGGGTACCCTTTTCTTCGCATCTTGGTTAAATACCTCTTGAGTAACCACAACCGCGTTGTGGACCCTCGCGTAGGCCGCGAGCCACCCATCAGCTACAGTCGCGAACTCCACTTTTGCTTCAGGCAGAAACTGATCATTCCCCTGTACCCAGTCCATCATATCCGTAAAAGCATTTACAACCTCAGGATCCGCTGATGATACAAAAAGACTATCTGGTGCTTGATTAACCCACTCAGATAGTTGATCCTCGTTGTTAAGCATTTCGTCACGAACGCGATCAATGCTTAACACCCGCTCCTCGCTACAATAATGCGTCAGACTATCCCAGAATCCCGGACACAGATCTTGCGCGTAATAGCGGCGATGCGCCTCTACAAAAATATTGGTATCCAGCACGAACAAGGATGGAGCCTGATTTATCACACCTGTATCTCCATCTTGTCTCGCATATTTTCAAAAGTTTCTCCCTTTAGACCGGTGAGATTGTACGCTTCGCGATAGAGCAGACGGCCTTCCTTCACTGCACGGAAGATTGCCGTGCCAAAGCGGGTGCCAATGCGCCATTTCTGAGTATTCCAGAAATTGCCACCACTTGCTTGACTCTGCTGAATGCTGTACCATTCCCTGTCCGTATATTCGTCATAGAATTTGAAGAAGGCAATCGGTTCAATCAGGCCGAGGTCGAGCGCGCGGCGTGCAGCTACGAGAGAACTCACTTTGAATTGACGTGCAACAGGCTGATAAGGATCGCTTGTCCGCTCAGCTATAGGCCAAAAGGCTCGCAACTCCTCTGCTGGCACCAAAAACTCCGCCGCTACCTGGTCACAAAATCTCTCTGTGGTATTAGAATCGAACTTCAGATGTTCAAAACTGGATAGCCCAGTCTTTCCCACAAAAAGATGTGCGAGTTCATGAGCCAGGGTGAACATCTGCGCTGCTTTGAAGTCGGCATTGTTCACAAAGACCAACGGAGCATACTCATCTACAAGAGCAAAACCCTGAAATTCATCCGGATCGAGTTTGCGTCTTGTATTATTGCCCACAACACCATTGAAAACCACCAGCACGCCGACATCCTCGGCTCTACTCCGCAAATGCCCAAGTGCATCCGTCCAGGTAGATATAGATGCTGCCCAATCGTGAGCAAGTTGCAGGGCATCGCGCATCGCACGGGCGACTTGCAGGGGATCGCCATCTATCTCATAGCTTCCAATGAAGTTCAGCGGTCTGGCACCCTCCCCGATCAACTCCTCGCGCATCCAGGCTTGACGACGCTGCATCAAATAAATAGTATCGAGAAGATTGACACTCGGCTGCAGATCATTGTCTCGGGTACGAAAATCGGGTATTGGCAAGAGATCTTTGGGCGGCTCTGTCAAATATAGCAAGCCCAAAGCAGTATGCGTACGCTGGGCAAGTCTGTCTGCCTGAGCAATGCTGATCCTGCCATCGCGCTCCCACGCCAACACGCGCTCCGGCTTCACCTGCATCTTATCCGCCAGTTGCTCGGCATCAATGCGCGCCCGCTCCCGCGCCCACCGCAACACAGCAGGCTGCAATGTTATTTGCAAACGTCGGCTACTCATGGGTTACAACCTCTATCATTAACCTCTGCTACAATCGTCACATCACCCAATTCTTCCATAGCCCCTTCAAAGACTTCTACCCTCAAATTATTTCGCGCGGCCTCACTATGGTTCTTCAAGTCTGTGAGAGTATATCCAATATCGCGATGCTGTGCAATAGGTGTCAAACGTGCTCGGTTGTGCCAGTGATCATTTGGTTTTCCATCAAACAACCATCAAACAAATTTCAAAACAGTAAGTGATTTGATAACAATAGTTTATGAAACCGAACTGGTACTGCCGAGTAATTTTTCGAGTTTTCTATCAAACAACCATCAAGCAACCGTCAAACAAAGTTGAAAAAATTATGCCCGCAGTCAATCGAGAGCTTGAAAAACAACGCTTCTTTACTAAATCCTTTACTAAACTCTCACAATATTCTAAAATTTAGTAAAGAACAAGTCTTTTTAAAACAAATATTTATATATTTTTCTTTTATGTATTAC
>VXRD01000094.1 GCA_009838845.1 Gemmatimonadota bacterium
TCTATATCTGTTCTTAAATATTATTTATGTTTCCCCAAAGATGTGTAAATAAAGAAGCGTCGAGATCCAAAAATCTGCAACTTATTTTTCAGATGAGTTCGATATGGCAGATGAGAGCAATACCGACAAGCTGCGCAAGCTCGCGCATTTTGTCACCCCTTACAAATCGCGCCTGATCTTGCTGTTTTGTCTGACGGCGACGATGACGGCACTGAGCATGCTGCCCCCTCTGGTGATGAAGTTTATCATCGATGATGTCATTACCATGGGCAACTGGCATTTGCTGGAAGTGCTTTTGTTTATTTCGATTTGTCTGCCTATCACGTCCGCTGCGATGCGCGTTTGGGTCTCATTCACCAATGCGTATGTGGGGTGGGGGATAACGACGAGTATGCGGAGGTTCACGTATGAGTACATGTTGAAATTGCCCATGCGCTTTTACGACGAGATGGGTACGGGCAAAATTATGTCGCGCATTATGTCTGATATTGCGAGTGTGCGCAGTATGGTGACGTCGCGCATGCTGGGCATTCTTGTTGATTTTGTGTCGTTCTGGGTGGCGCTTGCGCTGTGCATGGGTTTGAATTGGAAGATGGGGTGTCTGCTGCTTTTGCTGATGCCCCTGTATTTTTTCAATTATTACGGGTGGCGCACGCCAATGCGGGAGTCTTACAGTCTCTGGCGCAGAAAGATGGACCAGGTGTCGGTTGGACTACAAGAGCGGTTGTCCGGGGTGCAACTGGTAAAATCTTATGGGCGAGAGCGCAGAGAACACCGCTCATTTGCGGAAGATACGCACGAGAGTTTGGATGCGGCGATGCAGACTGCCACAAATCGCGCGGGCTATATGGCTGGCTCCTGGGGGGTGTCGGGATTGCGCAATACGGTGATTTTTTGTTTGGGCTGTTATTACGTGATTGAGGGCGAGATGACTTATGGGGCTGTGATGGCCTTTTTTTCTTATTCGAGCCGGATGTTTCAGCCCATTCTCAATCTCACGCAGATTGCCATGCGCCTTCAATCCGTGATGGTGTCTGTGGATCGCGTATTGGAAATATTAGATTTTCCCATAGAGATTAAGGACAAGGAAGATGCCGTCGAATTGCCGCCGATAAAAGGGCATATTAAATTTGAAGATGTGCATTTTGAGTACAAAGAGGATGAGCCGGTTTTGAAGGGGATCAACCTGGAGGTACAGCCGGGGCAGATGGTTGCGCTGGTGGGGCATACGGGATGTGGCAAGACGACGTTGACGAGTTTGTTGATGCGCTTTTACGATGTGAAGGAAGGGCGTATTACAATTGATGGCCACGATTTGAGAGATGTGAAGTTGCGGAGCCTGCGTACACAGATCGGCCAGGTGTTGCAAGATTCGGTGATGTTTGATGGGACGATTCGAGAAAATTTGCTATATGGCCGCGCAGATGCCACAGATGCCGAGTTGATTGAGGCGGCGCGTATTGCCGAGATTCACGAATTTATTATGCGTACGCCCGAGGGGTACGATTCGATGCTGGGGAAAGATGGGATTAAACTTTCTGTGGGAGAAAAGCAGCGCCTCGCCATTGCGAGAGCCGTGCTGACCAATCCGTCGGTTTTAATTCTGGATGAAGCGACTTCGTCACTCGATTCTCTATCGGAGGCTCTGATACAAAAGGCGATGACCAGGGTGTTAAAGGAGCGCACGTCCTTTGCCATTGCACACCGATTATCGACGATTGTCAATGCGGATATTATTGTTGTGATGGATCACGGCGAGATTATTGAACAGGGAACGCACAGCGAATTGTTGCAAATACCCGATGGAAAGTATCGCCAGCTTTACGAGCAGCAGGCTGCGGGGTCTATTGAAGAGGCTGTAGAGGCTATGGCGAGTTGAGATTATGGAAAACTTAAAGCGATTTATCCTTTTGTATATCAAGCCGTATTGGGGACGCCTGTTAATGGTCATTGCGATGGCCACTATTACGTCGTCCTATACGTTTTTGCTCGGGTTCATTTCAAAAATTACAGTTGACGAGGTCTTGCAACTCAAGCCCGCAGGTGAAGTCGTTTCAGAAGCCCACATGCAGTCTTTGATTCAGGAGGAGAGGCGCCCAAAGCGAGATCCACAGGCAACGATTCCAGGGCTGGGCAAAGAAGGCGGGATAATGCTGCCCAAGACGCGCACGGAAAAACTGGAATGGTTGGGGTGGATTTTCATTCTCTACCTGGTCGTGAGATCGTTTTTTGCCACGCTCAACTGGTTTTATACGTATAGCATCGCCTATGTGGGGCAGCGGATTGTTTTCCGCATCCGCCTTGCGCTGCACGAGAAAGTGCAGCAGTTGCAGATGACGTTTTTTGATCGCCAGCAAACCGGGCGGATTATGGCGCGCATTTTGGATGATGTGGGGTTATTGCAGAGCGAAATTACGACGACTTTTGTAGAGACGCTGCGGCATGTTGCGCGCATTTTGATGGGTACGGCGATTCTGTTTACGATTGATGTCAAGC
Organism: Gemmatimonadota bacterium; assembly: GCA_009838845.1. NCBI lineage: Bacteria > Pseudomonadati > Gemmatimonadota > Gemmatimonadota bacterium. The sequence continues at coordinate 2,497 of VXRD01000094.1, forward strand.
TCGCGCTGATGGCTTTTGTTGCATTGCCCGCGTACGTCGTGACCTATAAGGTGTTTCAGCGTCCGATAGCGAATGTTTTTATGCGGTTTCGAGAGGATTATGCTGAGGTTTCTGCGCTGTTGGAAGAACGCTCAAAGGGGATTCGCCTCATCCTGTCTTATGCGCGAGAAAGACGGGAGTTTCGGGACTTTTTCAGGCGTCTGATCGGGTTGTATCGATTGGGCGTCAAGCAGTCTGTTTTGAGTTCTGGTCTGGGGTCAGTCTGTTCGGTTGTGGGAGGGGTTGCAATGGGTCTGATCTTTTATTTTGGCGCGTTGCAGGTTCGCGGCGGTATGATGACGGTTGGAGAATTGGTTTATTTTAGTATGTCGATGGGGAATCTTTTTTCGCCACTGGTTGCTCTTGCCAATGTGAATGCTACGTTGCAACAGATGCTGGTGGTGATCAGTCGCGTGTTTGAGGTGCTGGATGAAGAGGTGATTATTCGGGATAGGGAAGATGCGAAGACCCTCGACAAAGTGCGCGGGCGGGTGTCGTTTCGCAATGTGTCGTTTCGCTATACAGATGCGGGTGATTACGTTCTTCGAGATCTCAAGTTTGTCGTGCGGCCAGGCACTTCGGTGGCCGTGGTTGGGCCTTCGGGTTCGGGGAAGAGTACGCTGGTGAGTTTGTTGATGCGTCTTTATGAACCCACAGAGGGGAAGATTATTCTGGACGATTACGATATACAAGATGTCAAAATTTCTTCATTGCGACAGCACATCAGTATGGTGCCCCAGGAACCCGTTCTGTTTTCCGGGACAATTGCCGATAATATTCGCTACGGTCAGCCCTATACCACGCCCGAGCAGGTGATGGCTGCGGCTAAGGCGGCGGAGTTGCACGATTTTATTATGACGCTGCCAGAGAAATACGAAGCGCCGGTCGAGGAGCGCGGTACCAATTTATCGGGCGGTCAAAAACAGCGTCTGGCTTTTGCGATGGCTGTTGTCACCGATCCCAGTATTCTGATTTTGGACGATACGACCTCTGCGCTGGACGCAAAGACAGAGGCGAAGATTCAAGAGACGCTGGACCATTTGATGGAGGGGCGTACTACTTTTGTGATTACCCACCGGATTTCTACGGCGATGCGAGCAGATCGCATTCTGGTGCTGGACAATGGTCGCATGGCGGGCTGGGGTTTCCACGACGATTTGATAGAAGAGTGCGAGGTCTATCGCTTGCTCTACGAACAGCAACAAAAGCAGAAAGAAGATGCGGCAGATGAATTTATTGAGGGGATTATGACGGCGGTGGAAGATGTTGAAAAGGGGAAGAAGCAACTACAAAAGCAATCACAGATGGACACAGATGGACACAGATGAAAGGTGCAATATAGATAGATGCAGCGCAAGCAGGCGTAGCCAAAATCGCAGGGGCGGTGGCCCGTGCCCACCCGTCATCTCGGCAGGATGTAGAGCCGCGATTCAGTGTTTCCGAACTGTGAATGGGAAGATAATCCATTCACAGTTTTTTTATGCTCAATCTCAAAAACTGCAAAAAAACAGAAATACGCGGTGGAAATCACAAATACGCGGGGATTTTTTGAGTTGAATTTACTGGCGTGACAGTATTATCATAAAAGTGCCGCTGACAAGACCATAGCAAGTCATCTGTCAGCGGCGGTGAGTATCTCAAGATAGGTCTTGAGAAGACTAAACTAAGGTAGCGCCCCAAAGCGCGATTGTCAATGCGAATTAAAGTGCGTGAGGAGCAAGTAATGTTCAATTGATTGGGAATAAGCGAACGATGTTTTCACTTTTTAATTTAATATTTGATCTGGATTTTTCGCGT
>VXRD01000095.1:0-19196 GCA_009838845.1 Gemmatimonadota bacterium
ATATGCTGTTGTTTTCAAGAAACAGCCGTTCCAGACTGGTCAAGTTAGATAGGGGTGTCACATTCGATATGTTGTTGCTGGAAAGATACAGCGTTTCCAGACTGGTCAAATTAGATAGGGGCGAAAGGTTGGATATCTCGTTACTGTTTACCCACTCTATCCGCTCCCCTACAAACACATTCGATTCACCGAGATCCAACGCTGTCAGATTAGTCGCAAACTCAAGCCCGGTCAGATCGCGAATATTCTTGTTCGGTGCAGCAAGGCGAGTTAAGGTCGCCATCTCTGCCTGCGTGATTGGTGCATCGCTCGCCTTGCCGAGACTGTCCGCAATGACCACACGCAGATTTGTATCAGGGATGGCAACCTGCGTTGCACCATCAGGGGGAGATACCTCTTTGCCAAAGCTGGCACTAAAGATCAGAAAATCGGAAAATCCAATTGCGCCGTCGCTGTCCAGATCATACTTCGCTTCATACCTCCCATCGCCCTGACGTGACCCAAACAGACCTGACAACGCCAAAAAGTCAGAGAAGCCAACTATACCATCGCCATCAAAATCCGGAGATACATTAACAGATGTGATCGCTTGATCACCCGCCGCAGTGTTCGCATCTATGGAAAAAGAAAAGCTATTTTGCGCTGGAAGAAATAGCGGATGTATCAAAAGCGCGAGTGTGGATAATGTGAACAAAATCAGGTTACGCATTGGTTTCTCTTTTCATTTAAGACTGTAGCCACACAATAGTGTGAATAGATTTGCCTAACTGGTCGCTCCGATCTCTTGTATAAATAGCGCATGGCATCACATCTGAGACACCTTCATCTGCGTGAACAGCATTTTTTTAGACATCTATGAAAAATTGTTCATAGTATAATACAAGCGTTTACAAAATTAATATCAAAAATTTGTCTTGTCGTCCAAAATTTGTCCCAGATTCCATTTTTTTCGATAGGTTGCCCCTTCTTACGCCATTCCCGTCTGATCGGTTACTCTTCAATCATCACATCGTGAAACCATTTGCTCCCGGTGGGGTGTAGCTTAAAGCCTTTGACGCGGGTGCGGAATGCCGCTGTTTGGGTCGAGTGTACGAGAGGTACCCAGGGGGCGTCGTGAAAGACGATTTCTTGTGCTTTTTGATACAGGACCGTGCGTTTTGCTTTGTCGGATTCTTTCTGGGCAGCTACCAATATGTCGTGCAATGGGTCGCTGCGGTAAAAGGCAATATTATTGGCCGGCATTTGGGTCGCGCTTTTGTCCAGCAGAATATAGAGGAAGTTGTCGGGGTCGCCGTTGTCCCCGGTCCAGCCCAGCAATGCCATGTCGTGCTGCCCGCGTTGGACTTTGTCCAGATATGTTCCCCATTCATAAGTGACGATTTCAGCTTCGATGCCAACTGTTTGTAAATCGGCCTGGATCGCCTGGGCGATTTTCTGGGGTTGTGGCATATAGGGACGCGGTACGGGCATGGCCCAGAGGGTGGTTTTGAATCCGTTTGGGAATCCCGCTTCGGATAGGAGTGTTCGGGCTTTTTCCGGGTCGTATTCATAGCCAGGTGTTTCTTGCCGATAGCTCCAGACCGTCGGCGGAATGGGATTGACTGCTGGAATGGCCAATCCCTGATACAGGTTGTCGATCAGGGCCTGTTTGTTGATTGCATGGTTTATGGCGCGCCGCACATTGAGGTTCTGGAATGGCTCTTTGTCCATGTTCATCGCCAGATAGCCCACGTTCATTCCCGGCTGGGACAGCAAGGCGAGGTTTTCGTCTGATTCAATTGTCGGTAAGAAGTCTGGCACGAGGTTGTCCATGCCGTCGATAGATCCCTGGGTTAGGGCGATTAGTCGGACGGAGTTTTCGGGAATGCTTCTAAAAATCAGGCGATCAATTTTGGGGGCTGGTCCCCAATAATCGGTATTGCGTTCCAATACCACGCGGTCGTCTTTTATCCATTCGACAAAGCGAAATGGACCTGTGCCCACGGGATGCCGAGCAAAATCAGCTCCCCATTTTTCGACGGCAACAGGGCTGACTATGGCGCAAAAATTCATTGTCAGATTTGCGAGAAAAGGTGCGTTGGGGCGTTTCAGGTCAATGGATACGGTCAGGTCGTCTATTTTGTGGACGTCTTTTACGATGTCGCTCATGGACATGCCTGCCCAGTATTGATACGCGCCTTCTACTTTGTTGAAAGGGTGATCGGGCTTGAATTGCCGCGCGAGTGAAAAGACGACGGCATCGGCGTTAAAGGGCGTGTTGTCGTGAAAGACGACATTTTCGCGCAACTGAAATGTCCAGGTTAATCCATCTTCTGACGCTTGCCAGGAAGTCGCTAATCCGGGTGCGAGGTCGGTGCGTTCGGGCACAAATGCGACGAGTGTTTCGTAAATGTTATCGCATACTTTAAACGATTCGCCGTCTGTCTCCAGCGCGGGATCCAGTCCCACGGAATCGCCACCGCGCCCAAAAACAACCGTGCGCCCGGTCTGTTGTCCGCAAGCGGTTATTAGCATCAATATTGCGAGAAATAGATAGCGTGCCATTGTGTTCCCCAAAAAAATGTCAGCCCTCACTATTCCGTCCTGTTGGGGTGGTGGATGGGAGGGCTGACCGCTGAAAGTTGATTGCTGAAAGCTATTCTTCAAACGCCGCGTCAAATGCCACTTCTGAGGGTTCAAAGTCGATCTCATTGACAAAGGCGCAGGATTCGGTTGCGCCGTGTTCGCGGTCCATGCCCGAATCTTCCCACTCGACGGAGAGCGGTCCATCGTAGCCAATGTCGTTTAATGCGCGAATGATTTCTTCAAAATCCACGCTACCGCGACCCACCGAGCGAAAATCCCAACTGCGATCTGGGTCGCCGAAATTTGTATGCCCACCAAATATACCCGCTCGTTTGGGGTTGGGCGACAGGTAAGAGTCTTTCATGTGGACGTGATAGATCCGGTCGCTGAACTCGCGGATAAAGCCGACATAATCCACATTTTGATAGACCAGATGGCTGGGGTCGTAATTGAAGCCAAATTCCGGTCGGTTCTCCAGTGCCTTTAATGCCCGGGCAGATGAAGCTATATCAAATGCGATTTCCGTTGGATGCACTTCGAGTGCGAATCGCACGTCGTTCTTTTGAAAGACATCCAGAATCGGATTCCAGCGATCCGCAAAGTCGCTAAACCCCGCGTCGATCTGATCGGGTGACACCGGAGGGAAAGAATACAACAGATGCCAGATTGAGGATCCGGTAAAGCCATTGACCACGGTCAGGCCCATGGCTTTTGCTGCTTCGGCTGTTGCTATCATCTCTTCGGCGGCGCGTTGTTGCACGCCTTCGGGGTCGCCATCGCCCCATACATGGGGCGGCAAGATTGCCTCGTGCCGCGCGTCGATGTTGTCGCATACGGCCTGCCCGGCCAGGTGATTGCTAATGGCGAAGCACTGCATGCCGTATTGTTCGAGCAATTCCTTTTTTTCGCGTACATAGCCGTCGTTCGATGCGGCTTCGCGCACGTCCATGTGGTCGCCCCAACAGGCGAGTTCCACGCCGTCATAGCCAAAGTCTCTGGCTTTTTGCAACATGACTTCCAGTGTCAAGTCCGCCCATTGTCCGGTGAATAACGTAACTGGTCTTGCCATTTTTCACTCCTATTTTAACTCAAATTTTTGGCACATCCTGCCAGGTTTTTGTCGCTGCCGAATCGACTACGGCTTCCAGAACGGCCTGTACCTTGGTGCCTTCGGCAAAGTCGGGGGAAAAGGTTCCGTCCTGTGCAATCGCTTCAAAGAAATCCCTGAATTCGTGTGTGAATGTGTGTTCCCAGCCAATAATGTGTCCCGGCGGCCACCACGCGCCCATAAAGGGTTGGCTGCCTTCACCTACGATAATTTCGCGGAAGCCCTGGATGTGATCTTCGTCGTCGCGCGAGTAGAATTGCAATTCGTTCATTTTTTGCAGGTTGAATGCGATGCTGCCTTTGCTTCCGTTGATTTCAAAATGGTTGTAGTTGCGCCGTCCGGCGGCAAATCGCGTGGCTTCAAATGTGCCGAGTGCGCCGTTTTGGAACCGGGCCAAAAACATGGTGGCATCGTCAACGGTCACCTGGCCCATTTGTTCGCCGCCTTGCGCCCCCAGGCCCCCATCAACGGCTTCGAGTAGCGGGCGTTCTTTGATGAAGGTGGTATCTGCGCCGACTACGCTGTCGATATTACCTACGAGATGCAGGGCGAGGTCGATGATGTGCGCGTTCAGATCGCCGTGTGGTCCCGAACCCGCTTTGTCTTTTTCCAATCGCCAGACGAGTGGGAAGTCGGGGTCGATGATCCAGTCTTGCAAGTACACGGCGCGCCAGTGATAAATTTCTCCAATCCGCCCTTCGGCGATCAGTTGCCGCGCCAATGCCACTGCGGGTACGCGGCGGTAGTTGAATGCAACCATGGTTTTTTTGTTTGTGTTTTCTGCCACGGCCAACAATTCTCTGGCTTCTGCGAGGGTGTTTGTGAGGGGTTTTTCACAGATGACGTGTTTGCCGGCTTTCAATGCGGCGAGTGCCATGGGCAGGTGCTGGTCGCCAGGTGTGCAGATGTCGATGACGTCGATGTCGTCTCGATTGACGACTTTTTCCCAGTCGGTTTCGTATTCTTCCCATTGATATGTTTCAGCCGCATCTTTTACGGCGTCGGGGTTGCGTCCACAGATTACTTTTAATACGGGTGTTACACCGAGTTCGGGAAAAAATGCGGGCAATTGGCGGAATCCATTGCTGTGCGCTTTGCCCATGAATGAATATCCGATCATGCCGATGTTGAGTTCCATAGTGTCTCCTTTTTCTATGTGCATCTAAGATTTTCTCAAAAGCCGCATCAATATAGAAATCTGCCATCCCTTGTCAACGACTAAAGTTGGTTAAATCGCTTCTCCTGTTCTTTGCATGTCTGCAAGGCATTCGCGCACAAGTCGCTGGATGCCGTCCAAAGCCTCATCGGGAGTAGGTGCCAGCCAGCTTAGCGATGGGAATTCAGCGCATAGACCCACATGCGCGTTGTCTTCAGGAGACCATGTGATGCGGTAGGTGTAGTGGTCTCTCATTGCATGTCCTCCAATTTTTCGATTCAGAAGAAATCATACCCTTCTTTTACATTCGCGCGTGCCAAGTCCTCGTTAAATTCGACGCCGAGGCCCGGTTTTTCTGGGAGGATAAATTGTCCATCCTGAATTAATGGCTCGTCGCTGATCACGAGGTCCCAGCGCCATTCTATCTGGTCTGCATGGTAGGGCAGTTCCAGAGTGTGGAGATTTCGCACGGTTGCGCCTACATGCGCGGATGCCACCATGCCCAGCGGCGATACGATGTTGTGGAACGCGGCGGGCATGTAGTATAGGTCTGCCAGATCTGCGATTTTTTTGCCTTCCAGCATGCCGCCGGTCGCTGAGATATCGATGTGTAGCATGTCGCATGCCTGATTCTCAATTAGCCTGCGAAATCCATCTCTGCGGTGGACCCATTCGCCCGTACAGATCGGTATGGATGTCGAAGCTGTTACTTTGCCCATGGCGTCGATATTTTCCGGGGGTACGGGGTCTTCGAGGAACATCAGGTTGAATTTTTCCAGGCGCTGGGCGAGTAAGAGTACGTCGCGCACATTGTATTTTCCGTGGCAGTCAATGCACAGGTCGATGTCGTATCCGACGGCGTCGCGGACTGCGGATACCATGGCTTCCATTTTGTCCAATTCGGCGAGTGATAACCCGCGATCTACGGGGTCATGTTGCAATTCGTTTGCCGATCCGTCGATGTCGAATTTGATGGACTGATACCCATCTGCCACGCCCTCTTTGGCGCGCTCGGCCCATGTCTCGGGGGTGTTTGTACGATTTCGTCCCCTGCCCACATCGGCGTACATCCGCAGTCGGTCTCGATATTTTCCGCCGAGTAATTGATAGACTGGCACGCCAATGGCTTTGCCCGCGACATCCCAAAGTGCTGTTTCCACACCGCCGATTGCGCCGAGGAGTATCCCGGCGGTAGATTGCCCAGTAGAACGGTCGAGCATCCGCGTGTAGAGTGGCTCGACATTCAGGGGATTTTGCCCGATGAGCATGGGGCGCAAGCATTTTGTCACCGCATCGGTTATGCCTTCGCCCGGATGTGCTTCACCTATGCCCGATATGCCAGCATCGGTTTCTACTTTCACGTAGTTCCAATCTTTGTAGCCCTTCAATGTTGTGGCTTTGACGTCGGTAATTTTCATGGCTTGCCTCTCTTGCCTCTTTTGTTGGATTATCCAAAAATATCCCCGATTCAACGGTGAATCGGGGGCGCGATTAATGCGTACATTTGTGAGGTCAGTTTAATCGCGCACATCCGGCGGTTGGGGTTGAGAATTAAATCCGTAGATGCGCTTCATTTCCGGCGTGGCTCGATCCACCACTTCGGGTTTGAGGTAGTGTACAAAATCGAACATCGGCTTTAGAAATGATCGGCAGCAAAAGCAGATCAGGCATACGCGGGCGTCATCTGTGCGGTTGGATCCTGTGGCGTGCCATATTGCGCCGTTGAACAAGAATACTGAGCCTTTTGGGGCTGAGAGCCGCATTTCGTCGGGATGGCAAAGCGCGTGTGGATGGTCTGTTGGCGGGGGCTTTTTTAAGAACCTATGGCTGCCGGGCACAAAGCGCGTGCCCCCGTTTTGTGGGGTAAAGTCGTTCAGGAGCCACAGGGTGTTGACAAACATGGGGAATGAGGGCAGCGGCTCTGGCATTTTGCCAAGCGCATTATCAACGTGAAACGCGTTGTCTTCGGCGCCCGGATAAATCACATTTGACGTGAGTGTGCTGAGGGTATAATCTTCGCCCAGCATATATTCAAAATAGGGCACGACTTTGGGATGTGCCACCAGCTTTTCAAATGGTTTTCCCTTGTTCACCAGCCACCGCACATGCTGGCCCCTGCCACTGGTATGCACCCGTCCCGAGCCATCTCCGCGCTCTTGTTCAGCGAGGCGTAGCAGTAGTGCGCGATAGTGCGATATCTCGGATTCAGAGAGTACATTGGGGATGATTACATAGCCCTGTTCGTCTAACTGTTGCCGGTGTTCTGGTGAGATTTTCATCGCGTGCTCCAGGATTATAATCCGTAATAGTCATTGATTTCTTTCTGATACCCATCCACTTCACCTTTTAACATTTCGTCTAAAGTGACGGCGCGTCCGAGCATGCCAGATTCGAGAATCGCATAGCTCAATGCCAGGTCGATGGTGCCTTCTTCGCCGCTCATCTGGATGGGTTTGCCGTTTGCGATGGCTTGCAGCCAGTTCAGGTTCTCAAGCGCAAATGCATCGGTGATTCCGCTCGGCATGACTTCGGATATGCGCGATGGATCGGCTTCGCGTTGAAATCGATCTTCCACATTTTCCGATGTACCGTCTTCGCCAAATAATTGCCCGTCTGAGATCGCTCCTTTGCTGCCCCAAATATTCGTGCCGCCCGGTACGCCGACCTGTGTTCCCCGCGCGCTTCTCGATACAGCCATGTGCCCGATGCCACCGTTTTCAAATTCAAAGTTGGCAAAAAAAGCATCATCCACCTGATTTTCGATTTGATCGACTACGGCGCGATCATCGTCGGACATCAAGACGCGCACAGATTCGAGCGTGCGCCACAGGGCTTGAATGGATTTTACGGGTCCACAAATTGTGCGGACGCCGTTAAAAAGGTGGACGCCCAGATCGATGGCAACGCCTCCACCCGCCCCCAGTTTACTCTGGCGCCAGGGCGTTCGCGCAGCTACGAGGTCTGGACGCGAATTGCGAAATCCGATGACGCCGCGATAGAGCATTTGTACATCGCCAATGAGGCCCTTTTCTACAGCCCACTGGCTGGCCCAGGTAGAGGGATTGAAATTCACATTTTCGTCTATGCTCAAAATTTGTCCGGTTTCGTCGGCGACTTCGCACATTCGCTGGGCTGCTTTGACCGAGATTGCCATTGGTTTTTCGACCGAGACGTGTTTGCCTGCTCTCATGGCATCGATGGCGATGCTGTGGTGGTTGTCGTGTCCGGTCAAAATGATCACTGCGTCGATTTTGCCCTTTTCCAACATTTCGTTGTAGTTGGTGTACACTTCTGCATCGCTATCGGGATGCAGGTCACTGATAAATGAATGCGGCGCATTGAGCGGATCCCCGGGCGCGTCAACAGGTGCGGGACGAGGACCGGGTCCCTCGCCTCGCTTGCGGAAGCGATGGGCGTCTTCTTCTTTGCGCGCGCACAAAGCCGTGATCTGAAATAGGTCGCCAAAACCGTTTTCCTGGAGGATTTTATAGCCACGCAAATGGGCGTTTAGTATTCGCGCACAACCGATGATGCCAATTCGCACTTTCATGGTGAAATTCCTTTTTAAAAATCAACGAATCAACGAATCAACGAATCAACGAATCAACGAAGGAGTTCGTAGTGATTTTGGGTAGTGGGGCGGGGTTCGTCTATTCGTTTATTCGCCTCTCAGAGTTGCCACACGACCAGTAATTGCACGACATTTTCGGTAGTGGTGGTGCCGAGTTTGTTCCACCAGTACTGGTATTCTATGCCGACAAAGAGCGTGTTGCCCTCGCCGTTTATCGCTTTGCTCAAGTCATAGGTGAGTTGTGGCTGCACGAGGAGCCAGCTTTTGACTTCGCTGCCAAATTCGTTGGTCTGAGAACCGATGTATTCTGCATGGCCGAAGAAACCGAAGGTCTGGCTGTCGGTCCCGAAGGCTGTTCCCCAATTGATGTCGAATACAAAGCTGTTGCTCGTTGTGGGCGCGCCGCCGTGCGCTGTGCCGCTGCTGGCGTCGACCAGGGCGGTCAGGTCGGTGTTGACAAAGAAGAAGCCAGGCACGTTCCACGAAGCCCGGACGCCGGGCAGGTATTTGAGGACATTGGCATCGGAATCGGCATTGAATCCAGCGATTATGGAAATATCTCTGATGGGACCGATGCTGATCTCTGTGTTCGTCAGTTTGCCAATGCTGAGGGTCGGATACCATTCGCCGTAGATACTTTTGTCGTTGAAGCCGTCTGGAACGCCGTCTTCCAAAAAGTCAATAAAAAAGAAACTGTCGCCATATCGCCACTGTGCTGCCTGTTGCACGGTGAGGATAGAGGTGTATTCCTCGGCTCCGGAAAACGGGTTTGTGAGTTTGCCGTATTGAAATTGGAATGAGGTTTGGGCGATTACCGCGGCCGGCTGCAGGAGAATGCAAGCGATTAGTGCGAATAAGCCGGGGTGTTGTTTCCGCATCTTTAATTCCTTTTTTACCAATTTGTGTAAGAGCCGTCCGCGCGGCGGAATCCCGATCCTGTAGAGGGTTCGGGAGGGGATGCGTCTGCAAGCGCGTCTTCGTTAAATTCAATGCCCAATCCCGGTCCTTCGGGGACGAGCAAGTGACCGTCTGCGTAGGGCATTTGTTTGGGGAATACATCTGTCAAGGTGGTCATGGGCGGTCTGGGCAATTCCTGTACGCCGACGAGAGAAGACGATAGACACAGGTGCAAACACGCGGCTGTTGACACGGGTCCCAGTGGATTGTGGGGAGCCAGGTGAATATAATGTGTCTCGCACCAGCCCGCGATTTTTTTAGCTTCGGTCAAACCACCCGCAATGCAGAGGTCAACGCGGCAATAGTCCATTAAATCTTCTTCGATTACTTGCTGGAATTTCCACTTGCTATCGAATTGTTCGCCGATGGCTAAGGGCAGATGCGTATTTTGTCGCACGAGGCGCAGGCTCTGCGTGCTTTCGCTTCGCAATGGGTCTTCGATAAAAAATGGGCGATAGGGTTCCACGCCTTTGCAATATGCAATGACCCAGGCGGGGTCCAGTCGCGTGTGAACATCTACGCAGATTTCTATTTCATCGCCACAGGCTTCGCGCACGGCTTCTACCTGTTTGATGCCGTGACGTACGGCGCGCGAAGGTTCAAATACATTGGGGTCTGTGGGGTCGCTCAGGCCCCATCGCACAAATTTCCAGCCTTCTTCCTGTCGTTGTTTACAATTTTCGACCAGGCGGTCGATATTGTCCCGTTCGCCAATATGCGGATAACACGCCACTTTGTCGCGGGTTCTTCCGCCCAGTAGTTCATAGACGGGTACGCCCAGGGCTTTGCCTTTGATATCCCAGAGCGCGATATCAACGGCGCTTACTGCCGATGACTGTACCACGCCGCCGGGGAAAAATCCGCCGCGAAACATAACTTGCCACAAATGTTCGATCCGAAAGGGGTCTTGCCCGATGACGTCTGGAGAAAACGAACGGATCACTTCGGCAATCGCGGTTCCGCGGCGCTTTAAGCCCGCTTCTCCCAATCCGTAAATTCCTTCGTCTGTTTCAACTTTGACGAAAAAATTTCCCGTTGTGGGAACGACGAATGTTTTTAATGCAGTGATTTTCATGATTATTCTCCTGAAAAGATGGATACATACAGATGCTTCTGAGTTGTATTAAAGTTGTGCGTTGGGCGCGCAAATAAATCAATGCGAGCAGGCCGAGGTACTATTGTATCCGCATCTTTAATACTTCTTTTTTACCAATTTGCGTACGATCCGTCTTCGCGGCGGTAACCCCAGCCTGTAGATGGTTCGGGAGGGGATGCGTCTGCAATCGCGTCTTCGTTAAATTCAATGCCCAATCCCGGTCCTTCGGGGACGAGCAGATGGCCGTCTGCGTAGGGCATTTGTTTGGGGAATACATCTGTCAAGGTGGTCATGGTGGGTCTGGGCAATTCTTGTACGCCGACGAGAGAAGAGGATAGACACAGGTGCAAACACGCGGCTGTTGACACGGGTCCCAGCGGATTGTGGGGGGCCAGGTGAATATAATGTGCCTCGCACCAGCCCGCGATCTTTTTTGCTTCGGTAAAACCGCCCGCAATGCAGAGGTCAACGCGGCAATAGTCCATCAAATCTTCTTCGATTACCTGCTGAAATTTCCACTTGCTATCGAATTGTTCGCCAATGGCCAGAGGCAGATGCGTATTTTGTCGCACGAGGCGCAGGCTCTGCGTGCTTTCACTTCGCAATGGGTCTTCGATAAAAAATGGGCGATAGGGTTCCACGCCTTTGCAATATGCAATGACCCAGGTGGGATCCAGTCGCGTGTGAACATCTACGCAGATTTCGAATTCATCGCCACAGGCTTCGCGCACGGCTTTTACCTGTTCGATGCCGTAACGCACGGCGCGCGAAGGTTCAAATACATTGGGATCTGTGGGATCGCTCATGCTCCATCGGGCAAATTTCCAGCCTTCTTCCTGTCGTTGCACACAGTTTGCGACCAGCCGATCGATATTGTTCTTATCGCCAACATGCGGATAACACGCCACTTTGTCGCGGGTTCTTCCGCCCAGGAGTTCATAGACGGGTACGCCCAGAGCTTTGCCTTTGATGTCCCAGAGCGCGATGTCAACGGCGCTCACTGCCGCTGACTGTACCACGCCGCCTGGAAAAAATCCGCCGCGAAACATGACCTGCCACAAATATTCGATCCGAAAGGGGTCTTGCCCGATAACGTCTGGGGAAAACGAACGGATTACTTCGGCTATCGCGGTTCCGCGATGTATTACGCCCGCTTCTCCCAGGCCGTAAATACCTTCGTCTGTTTCGACTTTGACGAAAAAATTTCCCGTTGTGGGCGCAATGAATGTTTTTAATGCAGTGATTTTCATGATAATCCTCCTGATTCACCCAATCCATCCCGCTGTGCCAATCACATCTGCGATGGGAAGGGCGCGAGATAGTTCTTCCCGTGTGAGCGGTGGCATGTCTGATGTCGCTGTGTTGTCTTCAACTTGTTGTCGATTTTTTGCGCCGGCAATGACGCAGGATACACCGGGGTGGTCTAACACAAACCGCAGGGCTGCCTGTGCCATGGTTCGTTGCTCTGTTTGCAAAAACAAAAGTTCGGGCAATTTTTTTAATCCCTCTTGCACTGCAGGACGTTGAAACCGCTCGTAACGCAAATCGTTTTGCGGTATTTGCTCGGCATTCTGTCCAAAGTATTTTCCGGTCAATTGGCCCTTTGCAAGGGGTACGCGGATGAGTGTGCCTATTTTTTGTTCTTTTGACCAGTGCAGTAATTCGTCGGCACTGCGTTCTAACAAATTGTATCCGATCTGCAAGATGTGGATGGGGCCCAATACCCGCAGTTTGTCGATGGCTTCCCGGTTGTTGGTCGAGATACCGTACCATCTGATTTTGCCTTCTCGTTGTAATTTTTCGAGGGTTTGCATTACGACAGGCATGGCCCATTCGTGCGGGATCGCGTGCAGTTGATAAATGTCGATAAAATCCGTTTGCATGCGTTTTAAGCTGTTTTCGCATGCTTCGACAATCCGGTTGTGTACTGATTGTTCATCGTTCTGGTCGATGTCCCGGTTTGGCTGCACTTTGGTCGCAATGATCCATTTGTCTCGCCGTCCCTGTAGTGCTCGTCCGACGAGTTCTTCGCTGTGCCCGTCGCCATAGCCTTCCGCAGAGTCGATTAAGTTCACACCGAGTTCTTCACAGCGATGGATCAGGGCTATGGATTCCGCATCGCTTGTGCCCGACCACACTTCAATGTTTCCATCTGCTCGCTGTTGTCTTCCAGAGATGGGAAAGGCGCCCAATCCGATTTCCGATACTTCGAGGCCAGTCTGTCCCAGTGTGCGATATTTCATGCCATGACTCCTGTCACACCACAATTGGCAACTGCGCCAGCTTCCACTGTGAGGACCTGCCAGCCGTTGTCCTCAAATCGCCACGAGAATGAGATGTCTGAATCGCCGCCATTGTAAAACATCACCCCATCCACATCTGTTCCGGAATGGATCACAAGCGGAAGGATTTGTTGGGGAACACCGCGCTCGCCATTGGCGTGTTTTACTTCGACTGTTGGCGTTACTTTGCTTTTTACTTCTCGCGTGCCCAAAAGCAATGGGCCGTAACATCCGGTCACGGGGCCAATGCCCCAGTTGCGTCCGTGGCCAGCCGCTGTCGAACAGACTGCGCCACCCATATCGGCGTGTTCTCTGCCACCGCGCAGCACCCGACGCGCCATCATCAGCTTGTCTGCTGCTTGCTTTAATGCGCGTTCGGCATAGTGCTCATCACCCGTCACCTGATAGGCCAGCGTTAGTGCCGCGGTGCTCGGTTCTGTTGTGGGTGTTACAGAGCCATCACCATTCCATATTCCCCAGTAGGTCATGTCGTTGCGCTTGCCCACGCCGGGCCAATCGCGGCGGCGCGCCTGTGGAAAGACCATGGCTATTTCGCCTTCTTGCATATCGGGAAAACGCGCGATTTGTGCCTGAATTGCCTCGTCCAGAGAGGGATCGGAGAATTGTCGCCGAAAATGGGAAATCGCCGCCGCGCCGGGATCCGAATACGGGTCTATCAATTCGTTGACCATTGGTTCTGCAATTCGCCGCGCTGCCTGGTGAAATACAGCGTCTCCCGATGCTTCGAATAGATCTCCCAGTGCGTATATGACGCCGGAAGCCAGCATTACTTCGACTCCGATGAGTGGGTCACCAGGGACGTGATGCCCGGCTTGTGCCGCCTTTTTTTGTTGTCCAGTCGCCTGCCTGCCAAATCTCGGTTGTCCGTTTGCATCCCAGGCAATGGGCAAGGGACCATCTGGTATGGCGACAATCATTTCTGCCCGGCGCTTGCCGTATTGCAAAGCCCAGTCCAGGTATCGGTCTTGTCCCGTCATTCTGTGTGCGGCAAGGGCAATGTGGACAAAGCGGAAGTGTTCGGCAATTTCGGCGTCATAGCCGTCGTCTCGCCCTACTGTGCGGGTGCCAATATAATATCCGTAAAACCGGTTGCGCTCCCAGTCAAACCATTCGGGAATGCCCGGAACCCAGTTGCCGATGTGTTCGGCTGCGTCTTGTAGTAGCGCGTTTGCTTTTTCGTCTTCGGGAAATAATCCGAGGTAACGCGGCAAAAAGAGTAGAAAGGGTTCGGTTCCGTGATGGGCTTCGGCTTCGGGTTCATAACCGTGCAGGCAGTCTCGTTCCACCCATCCGGCGAGCATATCGCGCAGGTGTTCAAAGTGCTCCCGCACTCCGTCATTTCCGGCGATGAGATAGTGGGGGAACCACGCCAGCGAATAGTTCGCTTCATCTTCGCCTCCGCCATGTCTGCTCGGCGGGTCCATGCGACGGCTCTGATCTAACCACTCATCCATCTCTTTTCGCAATGTCCGATAATGTTCAAAGCACTGTTTCATAAGTAGGCCCTCCAGAAGTTGTTTTTCTTTTTTGCCGTTGGGATTTATTATCTTGACGCTTCAAAAACGCGAAACTAATTTGTCAGACAGCATAGCGGAAAAAAATTTCAAAGTCAAGGTCTCTTGAAGCCTATTAGAAAGGATTGCCATGTCGGACATTCGCATTCGCGCAGAACACCTCGAACCGTTTATCCAATCGGTTTTTGAAAACGCGGGTATGCCGCCCGAAGATGCTGCCATAGAAGCAGAAGTGCTTATTTGGGCGAATCTGCGCGGGGTTGATTCGCACGGAGTTTTGCGCATTATTTCGTATCTCAACAGTATTAAGACAGGCGCGATGAATCCTCGACCCAATATTCGCGTTGTGAAAGAGTCGCCAGCGGTTGCCCACATTGCGTGCGACCGCGCTCTTGGGCCTGTGGCGACTGTTCCCGCGATGAAAAAAGCCATTGAGAAGGCCAAAAATGTGGGGATCGGATGGGTGTTGCTCAGCGATGTCACGCATCAGGGCGCGATGGCTTATTATTCTTTGATGGCGGCACAGGAGGGCTTTGCCGGGATTGCCATTGTTTGCAGCCCGCCCAATATGGCTCCTTTTGGTGCAAAGGCAGCGGGTGTACACAATAGTCCGATAGCCGTTGCTGTTCCGGCAAATAAACGCGATCCTATCAGTCTCGATATGGCGACCAGTGTGGCAGCGGGGGGCAAACTTCAGCTCGCGCAGGATAAGGGCGTGCCGCTGGGCGAAGATTGGGCACTCGACGCTGCGGGCAATCCGACGATAGACGCGCGTAAGGGGGTTATTCTGCGTCCGGCAGGTGGTCCCAAGGGATCGGGTCTTGCCCTTATTTTTCAGTGTTTGTCCAGTTTGATGGTCGATAATCCTCTGCTCGTTCCCGTATTGCGCGGGGGCGAGAGTTCGAGAAATCAAAACGGCATTGTCGCTGCAATTGATATTTCCTTTTTTGTTGATGTGGATGATTACAAAGACCACGTCGATAATTTGATCGATGAACTCAAGGCACTGCCCAGAGCAGATGGTTTTGACGATATTCTCATGCCCGGCGAGCCAGAAAATCGCACTCTTGCCGAACGCTCTGCCGAAGGTATTCCCATTCCGGCTGGTACGGCGGAAAAACTCCGCAAAGCCGCGCGGCGCTTTGATCTCGCGTTGCCTGAGGGTCTGTGAAAGATTGGAGCAGATATGCCAGAAATTGTAACCATTAAAGATGTCAAAACCATTGTGACGCAGCCTGCGGGTTCGCGGCTCGTTATTGTCAAAGTTATCACGTCGGAACCCGGTCTTTACGGGGTGGGGTGCGCGACATTTACGCAGCGTTTTCACGCGGTGCGTACGGCTATTGAAAAACATCTCAAGCCTTTTGTTATGGGGCGCGATGTGGATCGCATTGAGGAAATCTGGCAGATGAGCATGGTCAATGGGTACTGGCGCAATGGCCCCGTGCTCAATAATGCCATATCGGGGGTGGATCAGGCGTTGTGGGATATTAAGGGCAAACGCGCGGGCATGCCCGTGTATCAACTTTTGGGTGGAAAGTGTCGAGAGGCGGCAGATACGTATGCCCATGCCAGTGGGCGCGACAAGTACGAAGTGGTGGATAGCGTGCGTCACTTTATGGCACAGGGCTATCGCCACATCCGCGTGCAGATGGGGGGATATGGGGGACAGTCAGATACGATTCAAAAACCCGATGGTGCGCCCGATGGTGCTTATTATCATCCGCGAGAATATTGCCGTCGCATGTGTGATATGATCGAACATGTGCGTGTGGAGATCGGGCCTGAGATTGAGCTTTTGCACGATATTCACGAGCGTTTGCGTCCGATTGACGCGATCCAGTTCGCCAAAGATGTGGAGCCTTTTAAACTTTTCTTTTTGGAAGATGCTCTCGCGCCGGAAGACAATGCGTATTTTCACCATATGCGCGCGCAGTGCGCCACGCCCCTGGCTATGGGCGAACTGTTTAATCATCCGCACGAGTGGATGCCTCTTATTCAAGATCGGCTCATTGATTTTATTCGCATGCACGTCAGCCAGATGGGTGGTATTACTCCTGCGCGCAATGTCGCTGCTTATGCCAATATGTACAATGTGCGCACGGCGTGGCACGGTCCCGGCGATACATCACCTGTTGGTCACGCGGCCAATTTGCACCTTGACCTGTGGGCGCCCAATTTCGGTATTCAGGAGTGGTGCCGTTTCAACGATCTCGTCTATGATATGTTTCCCGGTCTGCCCGAGGTGCGCGAGGGCTATATGTATCCCAATGATAATCCCGGTCTGGGTATTGATATTGACGAGGATCTCGCTGCAAAATATCCGCCCGAAGATGAGATTATTAAGTGGACGCAAACGCGGGCTCCGGATGGGTCGCCCATGCGCCCGTGATGGAAGAAGGTAGAGGAGAATTTTATGAATACCCATTCATCCCCGTCAGATCTCAGAATTACCGATATGCGCGTTGTCAATCTTTCCGGTGTGCCTATGCGCTCTACGCTCATTCGCCTGGATACCAATCAGGGTATCTACGGTTTGGGAGAGGTGCGCGATGGGGCCAGTCATATTTACGCTTTGCAACTGAAGCGCCAGCTTTTGGGTGAAAATCCCTGTAATGTGGATAAGCTGTTTCGCAAGATCAAACAGTTCGGGTGGCATGCTCGGCAGAGTGGCGGCGTGTGTGGCGTGGAGATGGCTTTGATGGATCTGGCGGGTAAGGCTTATGGCGTGCCCTGTTATCAGCTCGCAGGTGGGAAATTCCGCGATCAGATCCGCATTTATTGCGATACTCACACAACGCCGAATCCCGAAGAGATGGGCAATCGCTTGAAGGCGCGCATGGAGCAGGGTTTTACTTTTTTGAAGATGGATATTGGTGTGCGTTTGCTCAAAGATATTCCGGGTACGGTGTCTTCCCCCGCGGGCATGCTGGAAACCTCGCAGGTTATGCATCCTTTTACGGGTATTCAGTTTACCGATAAGGGGATCGATGTTCTCGTTCAATATGTGGGAGTTGTGCGCGATATTGTGGGGTATGAGATTCCTTTGGCTGCGGATCACTTCGGGCATATCAATGTGGAGTCGTGTATTCGCCTTGCACGCGCACTCGAGCGGTTCAATCTCGCCTGGCTGGAAGATATGATTCCATGGCAATTGACCGATCAATGGGTGCGCCTCAAGAACGCAACGGCGACCCCGGTTTGTACGGGTGAAGATATTTATCTTCTGGAACATTTCAAGCCGCTGATCGATAATAAAGCCGTTTCGATTATTCACCCGGATCTCGCCACGTCGGGAGGGATTCTCGAGACTAAGCGGATTGGGGATTACGCGGAGGAACACGGTATTGCGATGGCTCTGCATATGGCGGCGACGCCAGTTGCGACGATGGCGAGCGTGCATTGCGCGGCTGCGACAAATAATTTTCTGGTTCTGGAATGCCACGCGGTTGATTATCCACCGTGGAATACGCTTGTTGCGGGCTTGCCCAATCCCATTGTTCAAAATGGTTATATTCAGGTGCCCGACGCGCCCGGACTCGGCGTTGATTTGAATGAAGAAGCGATTAAAGAACATATCAATCCCAATTTGCCGGGCTATTTTGAACCGACAGATGCGTGGAATGATGAACAGGTGAATGACAGGCTGTGGAGCTGATCCGCAGATGGACGCAGATGAACAAAAAAGGGGCAGGGTGGGGTTGACCGTTGATAACTGACAACTGAAAGGAGTGATACGATGCCTAATATTGGTATTATTGGCGCAGAGAATAGCCATACTGTGGCGATTGCAAAGACGATTAATATTGATCAACTCGTGTCCGGTTTTAGCGTTACCCATGTTTGGGGAGAGACGCCGGACGATGCGAAAGATGCACAGGAGCGGGGGCTGATTCCCAATATTGTGCAAGATCCCGAAGATCTGATTGGGCAGGTCGATGCGGCTATTGTGGATCATCGCCATCCCAAATATCACCTGCCTGCGGTGCGTCCATTGCTGGAGGCCAAAATTCCTCTTTTTGTCGATAAGCCGTTTTGTTATCGTCTCGATGAAGGCAAAAAATTTCTGGCTCGAGCGCGTGAACTCAATGTGCCTGTGTGTTCGTTTTCGGTTTTGCCCAAGCAGGCGTCTTTCGCGCAGTTGCAAGAAGATGTTCGAGAACTCGGGCGCATTATTTCAGTTGTTTCGACGGGTCCCTGCGATATTGATTCTGAATATGGCGGTGTCTTTTTTTATGGTATTCATCAGGTCGATATGGTCGTGCGTCTGCTCGATCAAGATATTACGCATGTACAGCTCAATCGCGGGGAGCAAAATCACACTGCGACGCTTTATTCTGCAAGTGGCGCGATTTCAACGATGAATCTCATCGGCGAAGGTCGTGTGGGTTTCCACGTTTCTGTGATTGGGGAAAAGGGACGCACTGATCGCGTGATCGGATACGATGAGAATACGTATCTTACAGGTGTTCTCGATTTTTGCCACATGTTTAGTACGGGGGAGACAGATGAAACAGATGGCTCAATTCTCACGCCCGTTGCTGTGCTCGAGGCGCTCGAGATGTCGCAAGAGTCGGGGGAGAAGTGTGAGGTGTGAGGTGAACAGAAGACAGTGAATGGAGGTTTTCGATGATTGGCGTTCTTACGCATCACTGGGCTAAAGATGATTGTGTTGATGAGGCTCGCGATCTTTTGAATCGCAACGGTATTGCCCAGAGTCAGGCTCCCGGATTTGTCAGCCGTCAGACGCTTCACGCGCTCGCCGACGAGACGCAGATTACGACGCTCGTTATTTGGGAGGATGAAGATATCTACGAGGGCTGGCGCGCCCGCCCCGCGCCGGCGACCGGTATGTGTGGCGGAAGTGATCTCTGGTAGCAGCCGACAGAGTCCGAGCGGGTTGAAGTTTTAAATCGCCTGGGGCTT
>VXRD01000095.1:19206-70993 GCA_009838845.1 Gemmatimonadota bacterium
CCCTCCTCCCCCCCATCCCGCCCGCCTTTTTTGGGGTCGATCAAAAAAGCCCCGCGGGCCGGCGCCCCCCCCCCCGAGCGGGAGACCGTTATGAGTGGCGCAAGTGATCTCTGGTCGCAGCCGACTGAGTCCGAGCGGTTTGAAGTTGTACATCGCTTGTCCAGAGTATAAGAAAATTTATCAGAGGTAACTATGAGTAAAATCCTCGTTACGGGTGCTACGGGGCGTTTGGGCGCGAATGTGGTCAAGCAGTTGGTTGAGCGTGGGGATGATGTTCGCGCGCTGATTCTTCCCGATGATCCCAAGAAATTCAAGCTCGATCCGTTTGATATTGAAAAGATCGAAGGCGATCTCAGAGATGCGGCGTTGTGTCGCAGTATTGTGGATGGTGTAGATGCGGTTGTTCATACGGCAAATATTCTGGGTCCACCGCGCGGTATGGACAATCAGACGTTTTACGAGATTAATGTTACGGGTACGTACAATCTTTTTGAAGCGGCAGCACCATTTGCCGATAAACTCCACAGGTTTGTCCATGTCAGCACCGACGCGGTTTATCCCATGGGCAATCAGCATATTCCGCCCTGTTATCAGCCGGTGAATGAAATCCATCCCAAACGCCCGAGTGGACTTTATGGCACGCTGAAATATATCAACGAAGCGATGGCCGAAGGCTATATGAATGGACACGGTCTCCAATTGTCCATTATTCGTCCTTCTGGCATGTTTGCGGGCAAAGAAGTGCTGGGGCGTTGGAATGTTCAGTTTGTGGCAGGACGCATCCGCGATGCCGCGAATAATCCGCAAAGTGGTATTTATCATCCGGATGGCGCGGCTATTGCACGGGATATGCTCGACCACGCCGAGCGTCCCGATCAACCATGTGCTGTCACCGATCGCGAGGGGCGTCCGTGGATGTGGTCGCCTTCTGATGCCCGCGATACTGCACGGGCGTGTATTTGCTCGCTAGACCATCCCGCTGCAGTGGGTGAAGCGTTTAATGCGCCGATTTATCGGCCGCTCGCTTTTCCCGAGGTTGCAGCTTATCTCGCGGAGATAACGGGTGTTCCTCTTTTTGAGGTTGAGGTTCCCATGCAGTGGGTCTATTGGTCTGACAATAGCAAGGCGCGCACACTCATTGGATACGAACCGCAGTGTACGCTTGAAAATATCTTTGATACCGCGCTCGCCGATCAAGCCGGTGAACCCACGGATATGATTTCGGCGTGAAGAACAGGAGTATTTATGTCTGATAAGCCCAATATTCTGATTATTATGTCTGATGAGCACGCCCCTCAATACAGCAGTATTCACGGGCATTTACTGGTGCAATCGCCCAATATGGAGCGTCTGGCCGATATGGGGGTCACGTTTGATAATGCGTATTGCAATTCGCCGATTTGCGGTCCGTCGCGAATGTCATTTATGACGGGGCGTTATATCAATCGCATTGGTACTTATGACAATGGTTTTCCCATGTCGTCGGATACGGTTACGTGGGCGCATCGCTTGCGAAATGTCGGTTACGATGTTGTGATATCGGGTAAACAGCACTTTTGTGGTCTTGATCAATTGCACGGTTTTCGCACGCAACTCGCGCGCGATTTGCATGCGGAATTGTGGACAAAGAATGGTGTTCCGCGCGGCGAGGGCAATTGGGATGCGGGGGTTGTTGAAGCTCAGAGGCCCTGGGGCGGTATTGCCCAAGCGGGGCCAGGTACAACGACTGAGATACAGGTTGATGATCAGGTTGAAGAGGCTGCTCTCGCGTATATCAAAGATCCCGCTCGCAAAGAACAGCCCTGGTGTATCAATGTGGGGTTTATTGCACCCCATTTTCCGCTTGTGGTTCCGCGGCGGTTCTGGGACATGTATCCGCGCGATCAAATTGATATGCCCGAAATTCCCGAGGGCCATCTGGAAAATATGCACCCGGTTTACAAACGCCTGCGCCTGATGTTTGGTATGACCGATTTTCCTGAAGAACTTGTGCGGAGGGGACGCTCGGGTTATTACGGACTTATCACGTATTTGGACGAAAAAATAGGCCGGCTTATCGATGCGCTCGAAGAAACCGGCCAGCTTGAGAATACGATTATTGTGCATACCTCAGATCACGGGGAAATGAATGGTGAACACGGCATGTGGCGCAAATCAAATATGTATGAGGCGTCCTCCCGCGTGCCTCTTCAGATTGTCTGGCCCGGGCATATTCCGGGTGGTTTGCGCGTCGCGCAAAATGTTTCACTCGTCGATCTCGTCGCTACCATAATCGAAGCTGCTGGTGCTTCGCTGGATATTGCGCCCCTTGACGGCGATAGCCTTTTGCCGTTGATCAATGGCGAGACTGAGACCTGGAAGGACGAAGCCTTTTGTGAATACCTCGCGCACGGTGTTATCCACCCCGTGGGCATGCTCAAGAAGGGCGATTACAAACTCAATATGAGCCCGGGAGATCCGCTTGAGTTGTTCAATATTGCAGAAGATCCGAATGAGTTTAACGATCTGTCAGAGTCGGCACAACACCAAGAAATACGCGATGCCATGCGCGACCGGCTATTGGAAATTTGGGGCGATCCAGAAGGTATTGAACAACAGGTGCTCAAAAGTCAAAGGGAGAGGCGGTTTATTACGGCGGCGAGTGGGGGGAGATGAGAGTAGGTCATTTTTCGCTTTTCAACATCCCTACATTGATCAATTCCGCTTTGAGTTCTGCAATCAATTCTCGATATGTAAGACTGTTAAAATAGCGTCGCGCTTTTGGCATGGATGCTATTCCAGTCCTATCTGTATAATCCATCTTGCCAAAATACACCCCGTCGGCTGCTTCGGCTATTTGTTCGGCGAATTGGCGCGGTTGACAATACAGTACGGGGGCAAGAGATGCGGTGACGTGAATGCCAGCCTCACGCAATTGTTTCATCGCTTTGAGACGCACGCCGATTTTCGGTGCTTTTGGCTCTGTGCGTTTGCGAACCCGGTCGTCATTCGTCGGCACGGAAAATCCCACTCGCAATCGACTACCAAATTGCGTCAATAAATCCAGGTCGTCCAAAATCAGATGACTGCGCGTATGCACGGTTAGAGCCTTCAGATTGCAATCCACCAGCACTTTTAAACAGCGTCGGCTCAATCGATATTTCCGCTCGATGTATTGATAGGGATCGGTTGCTGATCCCATGAAAATTTTGCGCCCATAAATTTTGGCACGCGCCTTGCCTAACAAAAAAGGCGCGTTCATTTTTGGCTGTACCCACTCACCCCATGCTTTGGGATATTCGTAGGCGAATGGAAATTTCATCACATAGCAATAGGCACATCCCATGCCACAGCCGGAATAGGGGTTGAGTGTGTATTCAGTTATGGGTTCGCCGGGTGGATTTTGAGGCACGAGTACCGACCTTACACTGGTCTCGTCAATGTGCAATGATGGCATGTCTTCAGCCTCTCGTTCGCTTCAATATTCTAAAAAATATACTGCACATTTGTATATTATTCAAGAAAAAAGACCGTTACAGAAGGATCACCTCTCGCAACGGTCTCAACAGGAATGCGGATTTTTTTTAGTTTAGACTATATTCACCCCACTCGTTTTCACCGGTCGGTCCTCTGGTGAACCAAGCTTTTCGTCCCGGGGGATCGAGCACGATGCCGGCAATGGTCTGACCGCAGGCTTCGCCATTGTGAATTTCGTTGTGGCGGCATATTCCCACGGGGGTATTTACGCGGTCTGATAGCATATTTTTCAGGGCGTCTGCATTGCGTTTGTCGCAGGATTTTAACAACCTGGTCGCACGTCCCCAGCGCAAGATGCTCTGACCGCGTTGATCCCATTGACGCCGCTCAAAGGGTTTGAGCCGGTCGGTCAGGTAGTGATTTGAATGGGCCATGGGACCATCAAAGGGACAGATGACTTCGTATTCTTGCGCTGTGGTTTCAAGGTCGTATATTTCACCATTTTCATCGCATATTACGTAATTCATACCCGATGCTCTCGGTTTTGCTATCACTGCATCGATGGCATCTCCGATTCGCACGGATTCCAGGATACGCCGAATGATGAAGGGATAAAGCACGCCGCCCGATGCATCTGATGGCACGAGGTTGTTGATGACGACGCCAATGCCCGCATTGTTTACTCCGGCACAGCCCAGCATCCCGGCAGATGTGTAAAAGAGCGCGTCGGGTGCGTGTTCGTTTTTGACTTTGATCAAAATTGCTGCTGCTGCATAGATTGACGAGAGGTCGTAATTTTGCGCGATTAACGCACCTTCGCCCGATGTGTCTCCCGGAACCATGAATGATGTGCAACCCGATACCATAAATGCATCGGAATAATAATCGTGTAATTCCAAAAAGCCGTTTAATGCGAGTAGGTCTTCTACGGGTACGTCCGCTGCCTCGGCGATTCCTTCCATCTCTTCAAACAGATGGGGTGCATAGTCGCGGTTGGGTCCCGCGTAAGTTGATACAATTTCATACACGCGCTCTTTTGTCAGATAGCCCTGTGTTCCGTGAACCATATCCTCAAAATTGACGGTGACAAGGTCCCGGATTAGTTCCTTAAATGTCTCACCCTGCGCCTGACCTCGCTCAGTTGGCGAACCACTGACTTCGAGCAATGGCAATGTCTGTGACATGTTTTTCTCCTTTTGCGATTATCTCCAGAATGGACTCGCCTTATCCGAGAATACTACCCGCCCAAAATCATCTGGTGAATGAAATTGCGGTTCCGGCGTGCGGCTGCCCGACCACTGGCTGAATTGCTCATTGGTTTTTCCGCCCAGGCGATTTAGATTTAGGTGCCAGATGTCACCGGTTTTTGGGGGGGTATGTACGGCGACGTGTGCAAAATTTGCAAAGGGTATGGCTGCTTCCAATATCCAGTATTTATCTTCGTCGCTGTCATCGTTCAATGTGCCGACGATTTGTGTCTTGACCTGAATACTTTCGCCGTTCCACTCGCCGGGCACGGGTGCGTCGGGACCTTGTGGATGAAACTGGTCGAGAAAGATGCCGAGTACGTTCATTTCGATATTAAAATAAGCCTGGGGCTGATTGGGATTGGGTACGGTGAATACTTCGACGGTGTCGTCTTTCCACACGTCGGAATCGCGTGCGGTGTGTTCTGCCCAAATATGTGCATCTTCACAGATGTATGAAACGTATAAATTATTGTCGTCCCATAGTATTTTGGCTACTGTTTGTTCTTTTTTTCCCGATTCGTACCACGGAAATACAAAGGCTCCCACGTCTGGGGCTGCCACCCATGCGGGTTCATTCAGGCGCCCGTCAATTACAATTGGTGTGCCTGCGCGATAAATAGTGTACATTGGGCGATCGGCATGAGTTGGTTGTGCCATGAAAATCTCCCCAAGAAGTAAAATTAGAGAGGCTGTTTTGAGTGCAAGTAATCTCACTCGTTACCTCATCCAGTTTAGTTGATTATATTGTATCCCTGTAGTCCTAAAATAGATCGCCCCAAAACAAATGTCAATGGATAGACGAATCAGGAGATAATACATGAGACAGTATATTTCAGATGAACAAATCGCTTCGGTTATGACGACGCGGGATTTTGTCGAGAGTTGCGACGAGGCGTTTCGGCTTTATGGTCTTGGAAAAATGGTCAGTCCGCTGCGCAAAGAAGAGGTTTCGCGCGAGGGTGAGATGGATCTTTTTCGTCTGGTGATGCCGGGCTGGTGGAAGGGGAGGTTTACGGGACAAAAGGTTATCGAAGAGCGTTCGGATGTCAAGGTGGGGCGGTTGGGTTCGAGAACCGCTGTGATTGAGTTAGAGGATATGCGGAGGGGTGACCGCATTTCGTTTGATGCAGAGCGTATTACCAATATGCGTACGGGTGCGGCGGGTGCGTTGGGCGCGAAATATTTGGCGAAGTCGCCGGTACGC
Organism: Gemmatimonadota bacterium; assembly: GCA_009838845.1. NCBI lineage: Bacteria > Pseudomonadati > Gemmatimonadota > Gemmatimonadota bacterium. The sequence goes on from VXRD01000095.1 coordinate 25,117, forward strand.
ACGGCGGCGATTCTGGGGACGGGGCGCATTGCACAGGCTCTGGGCAGGTGTATTGATGTGGCTCTGGCGCCAGAGACTATACGCGTAACGAGCAGGACGGCCGAGAGACGCGCGGCATATCAAGCAGAAGTTAGAGGGGATATTTCCTGTGATCTGGAGGTGGTCGCGGATATTGAGACCTGTATTGATGGGGCAGATGCCATTTTTACTTCTGTGCCAACGCCTGAGCCGATTTTATTCGATGTGAAAAGCTATGTGCATATTTCTGTGATTGGGGGGGATGGACGTTCCACGCAATTGGATCCGGGATTGTTGACGCGGCGATTTGTTGTGCCCGATCACGGTGAGCAGGTGCTGAAGTCGGGTGAGTTTCTCGCGTTGTGCCAGAGAGATGAGGCGCCCCGCTGGGTGAAAGGCGAGGAGGATGAGATATTAAATATCGGGCACGCGGCACTGGGACATTTAGAACATTTGCGCGGACAGGGCTGTATTGCGTATTCGAGCGGTCTGGCGATTCAAGATGTCCACGCTGCAGCGATTGTTTGGGGAAAAATTCGGGAAATAAAATGAGGGATAGCCAAATTCTGTGTCGAGTTGATCATCATCCAGATCAACAACAGGGATGTTCAATATATTTTGGATCGCGGCTAACATCATGCCGCGATGACAGATGGGACGGTGGTTGAGATGTGCGTTATTGGGCGCGTTGACGCCACCCTCTTATTCTACCCCTCTGTTGCCTGACAAGTGTGACGACGTCCTGCGTAGAGATGTCTGCGTCAATTGAAGGAACATCCAGTGGTGACGCGGTGGGACGTTCTGGCATCAGGGCATAAGTCCTGCCGTCTTTTCTCCGTATAAGGACCTTACCCGCTGACTCAGCTTTGTCGAGTACGCTGGAGAGTTTTTGTCTGGCTTCCGAGTATGTATATACTTCCATCTTACCCCTCCAAATTAACGAGATTGATACCGAGTGCGTCTGCAGCCCGTCTAAGTGTTCGATCCAGCGTTAATAAGGGCGCTGCATGCCGCAAGGCGCAGTCCAATAAGTACGCGTCGTATGCGTATGCATTCACCTTGGCTGCGATGGACAGAACATTTGCCATGTCAACGTTCACGTATTGCAGCGGGATACTATCGAGAATCTCCAGACCCCGTTGTGCATCCGCGACACCAATACGACGTTGTTTGATCATCGCGGAGAAAGCATTTCCAATTTCCCAGGGAATAGAACCGGGACCAATGAGTGTGTGACCCGATGTAGCTGCGATAATCGCGTCTCTTTCAGGCTCGGCTACAATCACCGCAATAATCGCTGACGTATCAATTACAATGTTCATAATGGTCTCCTAAAGACACTATCAATTGTACAATTGTCTAAAGAAATGTCAAGGGATATCGTCAGCTTATAAAAACACTCCAGCATTTTTGATGCTGGAGTGTTTTCTTTTTGTTGCGTAAAAATGTGGCTTAGATTATTATTTGATGGACATTTTGTGGCTATTAGCCACATTTTGTTTTATATATTGTGCTTTGTTTTGAGAACAATACACAATATATTGTATAGTATCAGTAGTAAATTGTTTTTGTCGTTTTTTGTGGCTATCTATAAGACACACTGACGTTTTGCGGTGGGAGCACACTATGGCGTGGCTTTATCAGCGGGGAAAGAAATGGTGGATCGGGTATTACGATGAAGAGGGCAAGCGCGTGCGGAAGTCAATTAGCGATTCCAAAGAGGTCGCCGAGTTGGCTCTCAAGCGGGTCGAAGCCGAATTGGAACGCAAAAATGCAAAGTCGGTTACGGTTCCCCAGAGTACGCTTGATGTTATTGAAAAACAACTGGCTTCTGTTAAGCAAGAACTACTTTTGACGTATCCGGCTGTGCGAAATGCGACCAATGTCCGCGAGTTGTTTATTCGGGTTTACGACAAGTTGGGATTTGAGGTGCTCAAATCCCAGGAAGCTTTTCCCAATTATATTCTGTCGAGTAATGAATTGCCGGTTCGAGCGCACGCCGTGTTGCGTAGCAGTGATTTCGAGCGCGAAAATCTCGATTATATGGCATGTGATAGCATTATTTGCTGGATTGACGATTGGGAATCGGCTCCTATTCCCGTTTTAGAGTTGTCTGCACACTACGATTTTTGGGGCTGATTCTCTTTTTTTGCGGCTTCCCAAAGCGCGTCCATTTCTTCAAGTGTAGCGTCATCAGGTGTTTTGCCCTGCTTGCACAGTTCGGTTTCGATGTACTGGAAGCGCGATTGAAATTTTCTGTTGGTTTGTATGAGTGCTTCATCGGGGCATATTTGGAGAAATCGAGCGAGATTGACCAGGGCAAATAGCAAGTCTCCAAATTCTTCCTGGATCTTTTCTATTGCGCCGGTTTCTCGTGCGTGCATTAATTCTTCTGTTTCTTCCCTTACTTTTTGAGCCACATCTGCAATGTGTTCCCATTCAAATCCCACCCGTGCAGCTTTTTCCTGAAGTCTGCGCGCTTTCAATAGTGCTGGCAGGTGTTGCGGTACGCCGTCGAGTAGAGAGGCTTTTTTGTCGGGTTTTTCTTCGGCTTTGATGGCTTCCCAATTTTTGATGACTTCGTCGGGTGTATCGGCTTGTGTGTCGCCAAAAACATGCGGATGGCGGCGGATGAGTTTGTCGGCGATGGCTTCGGCTACATCGTCTATGGTAAATCGGTTTTCTTCACTGGCGATTTGCGCGTGAAAGACGACTTGTAGCAAGAGGTCGCCCAGTTCTTCTTTGATTTCGCCATCGTCATTGCAGTCAATCGCCTCGAGGAGTTCATAGGCTTCTTCAATGAGATAGGGTTTCAGACTTTGGTGCGTTTGCTCTTTGTCCCACGGGCAGCCCGCAGGCCCTCTCAATTGCGCCATGATATTGATAAGTTGCTCCAAGTTGGACATGTATTTCCTTTCGCAGGGTATGTATGGCTGCAATATGTATGCAAAGAGGGTCCGCGTCAACCCCGATGTTTTAAAAGTGGGATTTACCTTTTGACAAGCGGGATGTGGTGCGTTATTTTTTGGTTACTCGATAGTCTTAAATTTGTCTGGCTTTGGAGGGTTTGAGAGATGAGTGATTCACTGCGAGATATTATGCGAAAAGTGGGCCGCGATGATGTGCGCGAGCGGGAGCGGGAAAAGTGGTCAGAGCGGGAAGGAGATTTGCTCAGTCACAAGGAGCGAGAAGAGGACAAGGACGAGGTTGAAAAGCGGCACGATCAGTACCGCAGGCGGCAGGAATACGCGAGTCGATTGGGCCCCACCGCCGAGCGATTGCCCATTTTGAGCAAGGAAGAATCCGAGCGCAGAGCGCGCGAACGGCCCAAGCGCCGGACCTATGAGTTTGAAGGCCCAATTGAAAAATTGCTGGAAAAATACGGCGATCCCAAAGAGGTGTTTAACCACATGTCTATGGGGCAGTTGATGAAGTACGAGTTGGATGAAGAAACGGGTGCGATTTACGAAAAGGATAAAATGATTTTCGACGGTGAGAAGTTGGTTGAATGAGAGCCCGAGAAGATAAAACAAAAAGCGGAGCCTTCGGCAGATCGAAAGCTCCGCTTTTTTTATACGTGAATCAGGAGATGGTTACATCGGAGCAGAGATAGACGTCCTGGATGTCGTTGAGGAGTTGGATGCCTTCGTGCATGGGGCGTTGAAATGCCTTGCGCCCAGAGATGAGGCCGGTGCCTCCGGCGCGTTTGTTGATTACAGCGGTTCGCACGGCTTCGGCATAATCACTGGCGCCTGAGGATGCGCCCCCGGAATTGATCAGTCCGGCTTTGCCCATGTAACAATTGACGACCTGATAGCGGCACAGGTCAATGGGATGATCAGATGTGAGTTCGGTATAGACTTTGTCGTGGGTGCGTCCAAAATTCAGGGCTGTGTAACCGTTGTTGTTGGTCGGCAATTTTTGTTTGATGATGTCTGCGCCAATGGTGACACCGAGGTGGTTGGCCTGTCCTGTGAGGTCCGCGGCTTCGTGGTAGTCGATGTCGTCGGTCGCAAATGCCGAGTTGCGCAAATAGCACCACAGTACGGTAAATAGCCCCAGTTCGTGTGCGCGGGCAAATGCTTCGCTGATTTCGACAATTTGTCGGTTGGATTCGGGTGAGCCAAAATAAATTGTGGCGCCTACACCCGCACACCCCATTTCCCTGGCTTGTTCGACCTGGCCAAATACGACCTGGTCGTATTGGGATGGGTACGTGAGTAATTGATTGTGGTTAAATTTGAGGATAAAGGGGATTTTATGGGCGTATTGGCGGGCGACCATTCCGAGTACGCCCAGTGTGGTTGCCACGGCATTACAACCCCCTTCTATGGCGAGTTTGACGATGTTTTCGGGGTCAAAGTAGATGGGGTTGGGGGCAAAGGACGCGCCGCCAGAGTGTTCGATGCCCTGATCGATGGGTAGAATGGAAATGTACCCGGTGCCCGAGAGCCGTCCCGCACCGTAGAGGCGTTGCAGGTTGTTGAGCACGGGAATGGTGCGGTCAGAGTCTGCAAAGACCCGGTCGATAAAGTCGGGACCGGGTAGTGTGAGAAAGTTTTTATTTACCAGTGCTTCATAATCGAGCAAGTCGTCGGCTTCATTGCCGAGGTAGTCCGCGATTTTGTCAATGCCACTTTGAACAGCAACTGCCATGGAGAACTCCTTCTGAAAAATTAAATTGGAACTCGTATCACAAATGCGAGGTTACAGGAGAGGAATAAACGTTTTTTGCGTATTTTGAAAAATAGACCAAAAAGATACATGCAGGTGTGGTGCTTGTCAATAAATGAGGGAAATTTTCTTTGCGGGTCGGGGGATTATGGGGTAGATTCTATTTATATGGCATACCTACATTTTACAAGGTGGTTGTTATGCAGGCGATATTGACGGGTTTTCTGACACTGTGTGCGTTGAGTACAACGCTTTGGGCGCAGGAGGGCGGTTTTGACGATCCGCTATTGGTACAGGCGGTTCAGGCGCAGTCCGTTCGGGATTATGCGAAGGCGCAGGCGCTGTTTGAAGAGTATATCAAAGACCTGTCAGAAGAAGAGCAGGCGCTCTATCGCGATTTGGCGCAGGTGGCATTTCCCGATGATCTGGAAATTTACCGGGATGCGGATACAGAGAAACGCGCAGAGTTGATCGACCGCTTTTGGCGACGCCTGGATCCCTCGCCGTTGACAAAGGCAAATGAACGGCTCATTGAGCATTACCGGCGCGTGGCGTATGCGCGGCAATATTACGGTCAGGGACAGTTCCCGTGGGATGATCGGGGCGAGGTTTATGTGCGGTTTGGCAAACCCGATCACACGAGCAAGTCGGGCGATATTCAAAATGAGATGGATCGTGAGATACAGGATGCGCGGCAAAATTACGTGAATCGCAGACGCATTGCTCTGAGGATCAGGCCCGGACAACCCATTTTTCCCGTGCCAGCGATGTCGTGGTGGGAATACTGGGTGTATGCGGATTTGGAGGGGGGTACAGAGTTCGATTTTGTGCGCCGCGGCAAGGGGAACAGGTATGAATTTGCTCCGATGCCCGAGGGCTTGAGTCTGTCTTTGACAACGGATTTGCTGGCGTATCAGAGCGAGGTGGTTTTGCGGCAAGTGGCAGCGCATCAGCCCTCTGTTTACGATGCAGATATTGCCGAGCTTCCCGTTGATTTTTATTATTTTCCCGCTGGGTTTCGCGGCGAAGATGGCGCGACGCGGCTGGAAATCTACTATGGATTGCCAGCGGAGGAAATGGCGCGGTTGCCCATTGATGAAAAAACCGATCAGGTGATGCTGGACCGGGGTCTTGCGATGTTTGATAGCCTGTGGACAGAGGTCTATCGCTTGCAGGATCAATTGACATTTCAGGCGCCGTCAGACCAGCAAGTGTTGGATGGGGCGTTTATTCCGGGTGTGCTCGCGTTTGAGATTGAAGCGGGGTTGCACTATCTCTCTTTCCAGATCCGCGATGTAGTGTCGGGAAAATCGCAGGTGTATCAGCAATCATTGGCCGTATCAGATTTTTCGCAGCGCGATGATTTGTTGATGAGCGATATTGCCCTTGCATTTTTTGTTGGGCCGAGTGAAGAGCAAGGTCCGTTTCAAAAACGCGGATTAAAAATTATTCCAATGGCGTCAAAGGCGTTTCGCCCAGATCAAAATGCATTTGTCTATTTTGAAGTGTACAATTTGAAACGCGATGAATTTGGACGAACGAGGTATCGCGTGGACTATTCTTTTCGCGCTCAGGAAAAAGGGATTGCGCCGATTCGCGCGTTGCGCGGGTTGGGTCGCATGTTGCGCTTGCAAGAGAAGCGCCGAGAAGTGGTGATTTCCTATGAGCAATCGGGTGATACTATAGAAGATACGGCGTATGTCGAATTGGATTTGAAAGACGCCGAGCCGGGCGGTCAAGAAGTCCGCGTCAAAGTGACGGATTTGCTGGCGGATCGCGATGTGAAGAAGGAGATTGCGTTTAAGATTGTGCCGTAGGGCGGTGGGCTATGAATGGTGATTTAAAAAAGAATGTAGATTATTCAATTATTCCCGGTGTGGATAGGGTGCTCAATGAACAGGCGATTCAGACGCTTTCAAAGCACTGTGGGACGTCTGTTTTGACCGATATGATTCGGCAGGCGATAGACCGCGTGCGGGGGATGATGCGCGATGGCGAATCGGTGGGGAAGTCTCGTGAGGCGTTGATTAAATGGATTGTTGGGGATGTGCAGATCCAATTGGCAGACCAGCTTGCGCCAAATCTCAGGCGTGTTGTGAACGCGACCGGGGTTATCTTGCACACCAATTTGGGACGCGCGCCTCTGTCCGATGTTGCGGTGAAACATATTGCCGATATTGCTGGTTCGTATAGCAATCTGGAGTTGGATCTGGATACTGGACAACGCGGATCGCGTACGACGCTTGTGGAAAAATTGTTGTGTGAGTTGACCGGCGCCGAGGCCGCTGCGATTGCAAATAACAATGCAGCGGCTGTTTTGTTGACGTTAAATACACTGGCTGGGGGCAAAGAGGCGATTGTGTCGCGCGGGCAACTGGTCGAAATTGGGGGATCGTTCCGCATTCCCGATATTATGTCGCGCAGTGGGGCGCAACTCGTCGAGGTGGGGACGACCAATCGCACTCATTTGAGCGATTACGAAAACGCTTTGACGGAAAATACTGGGGTGATGCTGGCGGTGCATCCGAGCAATTACAAGGTGATGGGGTTTACCGCCGAAGTTGCACTGGAAGATATGGTGGTGTTGGGACGACAACGCGGCGTGCCTGTGGCGCACGATTTGGGCGGCGGTGTGCTGGTCAATTTGCGGGATTACGGATTGCCCTACGAGCCGCTGGTATCTGATAGTATTTCCGCCGGGGCAGATGTGGTGATGTTTAGTGGTGACAAGGTTCTCGGCGGGCCTCAGTGTGGGATTATTGTGGGGAAACAAAATGTCGTAGAACAAATTCGCAAAAATCCCTTGATGCGCGCGTTGCGTTGTGGAAAGCTGACGTATGCCGCGCTGGAGGCGACGTTGAAGTTGTTTTTAAATCCAGAGGCATTAGCGCGCGAACATCCCACACTTCGCATGTTGACGGAGCCTGTGGGAATGCTTGAGCGGCGTGGTCAGAAGTTGTTGCGGATGATCGGTGAACTTGAGGGTTTTTCATGTGAATTGGTCGATTCTCAGGCTCAAACTGGCAGTGGTGCGCTGCCTTTGGAAAATATCCCGAGTGTTGCAGTCGCAATTTCCGGTGGCGATATTTTGTCCCTTTCCAATGCGTTGCGCCGCTATGATCCGCCCGTTATTTGCTATGTGCGCGGTGACCAGTTATTTCTGGATTTGCGCACGATCAGAGATGACGAGGTGAGTATTGTGGGCGATGCGGTACAAAAAGGAGCGCGGGGTTGATGGCGCATGTGATTATTGGAACGGCCGGGCATATTGATCACGGCAAGACGGCACTGGTTAAGGCATTGACGGGTATTGAGACCGATACTTTGCCCGAGGAGCGCGATCGCGGCGTGACCATTGATATTGGTTTTGCGTATTGGAAAGATAATGTGACCATTATCGATGTGCCCGGGCACGAGCGGTTTGTCAAGAATATGGTGACGGGGGTGTGTACGGTTGATCTGGCACTTTTTGTGGTGGCTGCCGATGATGGGGTGATGCCGCAGACGCGCGAGCATCTGGGTATTTTGAATCTTTTGGGCGTGCCCCGCGGTATTGTGGTGTTGACTAAAGTTGATCTGGTAGAAGAAGAGTGGCTGGAGCTGGTGGAAGAGGAATTGCGGGAGGTGTTTGCAGATACATTTTTGGAGGATGCACCGATTGTGCCCGTATCGTCGATCACGGGTGAGGGGATCGATGCGTTGCGCGCGGCGGTTGAGGCGGAGGTTGCAAGGGTTGAGGTACGGCCAGACCAGGGTATTTTTCGCTTGCCCGTTGATCGCACTTTTTCCGTGCAGGGATTTGGAACTGTGGTGACGGGTACTGTGATTTCAGGGGATGTGCGCGTGCGAGACGAATTGTCGCTGTTGCCAGCGGGCAAAGGTGTTCGAGTGCGCGGCGTGCAAACGCATGGGCGGGATGTGGATGTGGCACAGGTGGGCGCGCGCGCGGCTATTAATATAAGCGGGGTCGAAGTAGATGAAGTGTCGCGGGGTGATCTTCTGGCACAACCGGGGTATTTTGAGACGACGTATATGATCGATGCGCGCTTGCACATGCTACCCGATGCACCCGCGCATGTGACAAATCGCACGCGCGTACATCTGCTTATGGGACCGCGAGAGGTTTTGGCTCGCGTGGTGTTGCTTGAAGGTGAGACATTGTTGCCGGGTGAGTCGCAACTGGTGCAGTTGCGACTGGAGGAACCGGGCGTTGCCGCGCGGGGAGACCGTTTTGTGATTCGGCGGTATTCACCGGTGCAAACGCTGGGCGGTGGCGTGGTGCTGGATCCGCAACCCGTGAAGCATCGGCGGTTTCGGGATGATGTCAATGATGCACTGCGGGAATTGGAGCAGGATGATCCCACACAGGTTTTGTTGACGCGCTTAAAGGCCGCGCGATTGCAACCGCGAACTGTACTGCAACTCGCGTCTGAGATGGCGGTGTCTGCGAGTGGGATTGAGGGTCAGTTAACTGCGCTCGCCAATTCGGGTGATGTGGTTTCTTTTGTTCAGGCGGGTAAAGCGATGTATGTCCACGCGATGTGCTGGCGGGAATTGCTGGACGGGATTGGCGATGCGATGCGGGTTTTTCACGAGGCGCATCCCCTCCGGCCAGGTGCGAGACGCGAGGAGCTTCGCGCATTGGTGAAGGGGACGCCGTCTGACGATTTGTTTGCGCAGGGTGTTGAATATCTCGTTCGCGAAGGTATCTTAAGAAGCGATAACGCGCTGATCGGGTTGCGCGATTACAAAATTGCGTTGACGCCCCAACAAGAGGAAATTCGCGATGCGATTGTGCGGGTATTAAAAGATGGGGGGACGACGCCTGAGGACTTGAAGACGCTGCCCGATGCAATTCAGGTCAATGCCAGCTCTGTGCGAGATGTGGTGTCGGCGATGCAGGCTATGGGAAATCTGGTGCGCCTGGACGATACGTTGCTCTTTCATCCGGAGGTGATGGAAGAGGTGGCGCGGCAACTGGTCGATTATCTGAAAGAAAATGGGGAGATCGATGTATCGACTTTTCGCAGTCTGATCGGCACCACGCGCAAATTTGCCGTGCCGCTGTTGAATTATTTCGATACCCAGGGCATAACCATCCGGCAAGGGGATGTGCGGGTGTTGGGATGATCTATTTGAAATAAGCTCCTAATTTAATATTCTGCTCGGGGTTGCTGGTGATTTTGGGATATTCTGCGACGAGGTCTGCAAAAGCGACTATGGGCGTTACAATGGGTTCGCCCGTCAGTTTGCCTTCGGTGAGCAGTCGCCAGCAAGTGGCGTAAACGCGTTTTTCGTCCCATCGGGGATATTCGCGGTTGGGGTCGCTGCAGGACCGCGAAAATATGAGATTGGGGCGGTTGTAATGCGCTTCTGCGCCAAGATCCAGCCCGGGACCATAAGGTGCTGGCGCAGCGCCAGCTACCACATTGCCGCCAAATGCCACGCCGCGTATGGCTGCTTGCAGGGCGTGTACATTGGCGCTGTAGTCAATTGCCACATCCACGCCCCGGTTCCCGGTTGCTTTTTTGATTTCTACGCCTGCATCACAGGTTGTGGGATCGAGGATCAGGTCGGCACCGCAGATTTGAGCCACTTTTTGGCGGTTTTCCAATGGATCGACCGCGATGATTGGATATGCCCCGGATAATTTGGCGATTTGTACGACCATCAGGCCAATGGCTCCCATCCCAAATACGGCCACAGCGTCTCCGACTCTCACCTGTCCATCTCTGATCGCACACATGGCAAAATCCGCCGGGTCCAAACAGACCGCGGATTTCCACGAAAATCCTTCTGGTACTTTCCAGCACCGTTCGGTCGAGATGACATGGACTTCTCTAAATGGTCCGTAGCTCAGCACTACGTCGCCTTCTGCGAACCTATCTACGCCCTCGCTGATTACAGTGCCTATAAACATATTGCCCGTCCGAGACGACCGCCCTTTGCCCGTGTTTGGGAATACCTGGAGTTCCGGATCATAAGGTCCGCGTTTCGCGCTGTCACCTTTTATCCCCGATAACTCGGTTCCGTGCTTGGCCGCAGCGTACAGGCTCTGCACTTTCATCTGTCCTGTTCCTACTTTTGGTACCTCGTATTCCCGCAGTTCCATCTTTTCGGGTGATAGGGCACATACTTCCAGTGGCATGGTATCCTCCTATTCGTTTATTGGCGCGTCAGAGAAATGGCTGAGACGGATAGTCCGGCACGGGATTCTTTGTTGATGGATTCGGCGCGGACTTCGATAGTGTAAAGGCCGGGGTTGTCGAGTTGGACCTGGCCGATAATGGTTGCGGCTTCGGGGAAATACTGCGCTTTGGGGCTGTCGCTCCAGACGTCGGGTGTGATGGTTTTTCGGAATGTACTGCCCGCAATATCAACGCGTACTTCATGGCCACCTGTCCATTCGCGGACGCGGCGGAGCGTGCTGGTGTGAACGCGTATTTCAAAGGTGCCGGGTTTGAAGACTTTGAAGTCGCAATCGATCCAGTTGGATGTGTCAAACCAGTCTTGAATTACACCAGTTTCGCCAATGCGGATCTGCGTTCCCGTCTCGGACGTGTGCAAGTTTGCCATGCTGGCGATCATGGTGATAGAGCCATCGGTTTGCTGGAGAGCGGTTTGATCGACATCGGGTGCGCCATCGAGTTCGAGGGCGATGACTGAGACATTTGGGTCGGGGCATTCGGGCAGGCGCAATGTTAGAATATCGCAATCGCTGTCGCGGGTTTGAGAGACGTCAATGTGCGCGCTTTTATCGGCGAGCAAGGTCGCGTTTGTAACGCGGTTGCGCAGGCCCAGGAGGGTGAAATGCTCACCGGGCCATGTGGTAAAGAGCAAGTAGAGACGGTTGCCTTTTTGCGTGATGCCGCCCCAGGGAAATTCATAGGGGTATGGCGTGGCTTTGGTTCCGTAGATCGCTTCGCCGTTGGTTTTCATCCATTCGCCAATGGCGCGAAGGCGATTGACACTGGGCTGGGGCACACTGCCGTCGGCGCGCGGCCCGATGTTGAGCAGGTAGTTGACGCCTTTGCTGGTGAGTTCAACGAGAAGATGGAGCAGTGTTTTTACGCTTTTCCAGTTGTGGTCATCGGTTTTATAGCCCCAGATATCGTTGAGGGTGGCGGGTGTCTCCCAGTAGCCTTCGAGGCGACCGGTGGGGATCTGGTTGTCGCCCAGGCTGCCATAGTCCCCTACGCCATTGCCCACGCGACCACTGACGAGGCAGTCGGGTTGCAAACCGTGGACGAGACGGGAGAGCGATTGGCTCTGTTCCAGGGAAATGGAGACGGGAGTGTCGAACCATATCAGGCCGATAGGCCCATATTGCGTGAGCAACTCGCGCACCTGGGGTTTGGCTTTGTTTTCGAGATAATAGGCGAAGTCTTTGGTCGCGGGATCAAAATCCCAGTTGTTTCCAGAGGCGTTGGGGTCGTGCCAGTCCTGATCTTGAGAATAGTAGAAGCAGAGGCGAATGCCGTATTTTTGGCAGGCTTTGGATAGGTCTGCCATAATATCTTTGCCATAAGGCGTGGCATCGACGATGTCGTAGTCGCTGCACTGGGAGTCATACATGGCAAAGCCGTCGTGGTGTTTTGCCGTGATAACGAGGTATTTCATACCTGCATCCCGCGCGAGTTTGGCAACCGCATCGGCGTCGAATTTTACCGGATTGAATTGTGAGGCGAGTTGTTCGTATTCCGCGGCGGGAATTTCAGCGCGGCGCATAATCCATTCTCCGATGCCCTCTATGGCTTTGCCTTTCCATTTGCCCGCGGGAATCGCATACACGCCCCAGTGAATGAACATGCCAAACCGCGCTTCTTCCCACCATGCAATGCGCTCGCGGTCACGTCTGGTCTGTCGCGTTTTTGCTGCGGTATTCATAATGTCTCCTTAGTGTATGGGTGGAAACTATTCTTCCACTGCTGCTGCGACTGCATTGGAAACCCGTCGCAGGAGGCTTCCGTCGGCGACCATCTGGTTGGTGAGCACTACGCAACTGAGTTGACGCTCGGCGTCTGCCCACGCTACTGTGCCGGTCGCTCCGGTATGTCCGAAGGTTCGCCGCGATACCAGGTCGCCCCAAAAGCCCCACACCCGCGCTCCGGATACGCCCCAACCGATTCCCCAGGGCGCATTGAGTGCACCGTTTTGATCTTGTGTCATTGTTGCGACTGCGGCGCAGCTGAAGATGCGCTGATCGCCATAAGTGCCGCCGTTGAGCATGGTTTGCAATAGGATCGCCAGATCGCGTCCGGTGCTGTGCATGCCGCCCCACGGCGCTCCAAAGTCGCGCCAGTAAGGGGAGTTCCAACCCCAGCTTTGTTGTTCTTCGTCCTCTTCGGCGTCCGTTCCGCACCATACCAGGTCTTCAAGTGTCCAATTACCCATGCCCAATGCGCTTTGCGCCATTCCCAGCGGTGCAAAGATCTCCTCGCGCTCGAAGTCGCGCAATCGCTGTCCACTGACTCGTTCGACAATTTCGGCTGCGAGCAAGATGCCCATGCTCTGGTAGCAAAAATCGGTTTCCGGTTTGTAGAGCAAGGGCGTCTGGAGTGCTAGTTCTACGAAGCCAGCTACGGGTGTGTGCGCCTGTCGCAAGCTGGTGTTTTCGGGTAGCATGTCGGGCATGCCGGATATGTGCGAGAGCAAATGGCGCACTTTGACGGTGGGGCGGTCGCCGCCGGTGTATTCGGGTAGATAATCAATGGCCGGGTCGTTGAGTGAGATCAGCCCCCGATCTACGAGGATCATCAGCGCGCAGGCTGTAACGGGTTTGGTGATTGAGGCGAGGAGAAATATCGAGTCCGCATCGACTGGCTGGCGTGTGCGAGGGTGCTGTTGCCCGCATCCCCGGGCGAAGACTTCCTTGCCGTGCCGTGTAACCGTCAGCGAGGCCGCGCCAATTTGTCCGGCTTCTGTGGCGGCTGTGAGCAGGTTAAAAGCTCGTTCGAGTTGGTCGGCAGACATGTCGGCGTCCTGGGGGGTAGCTACTACGAGTGTGTTATTTGCCATAGTTATCCCTTTTTATACAGAAATGCAAAACCCGCCTTCTTCGCGTGTTCCCCGTGCAATTGTTTCCGGTGCGAGGTCAAATCCCGTTCCCGGCGTATCTGGCACGATGAGGTGACCGTCTCGAAATTTCCAACCGTCGAGTACTATGCCCTGCGTATTTGCTGGCGCTGCTTCTAATAGACAAAAATTTGGAATCGAAGCGGCAAAATGTGCGTGTGCATATCGCTCGATAATACTGCCCCAGCAATGCGGGGCACATTGCGCATCCCAGGGGGCAATCATATCCGCTGTCGCTTTCCACCAGGTCAATCCTCTGGCGCGAAAATCGTGTTGCACAATGTCAATCCAGCCGCGTTCTACCATGTCAAAAAAATTCGACGGTGGTTTTGACTCGCCATCTGCGACATAAGTGTCATAACCAGAGGCCTGGATAAATGCCTTGAATGGTTCGGTGAAACCCCGTTCCTCGTGAAAGGCTTCTTCAAACCAGTAGATCCTTGCGGATTCACACCGTTTGAGAATTTCCTGGGCAATATTTAGCGTTGTGCCATTGTTGGCATCAACGAGAATTTTGGCGTCTGGTCCCGCTGCCTCTCGAATTGTTTGAATGACGATTACATCCCGTTCCAGTCCTTCCATAATCGGCATCCATTTTGCTCCGCGCCCAATTTTTATTTTAAAATTTTTGAACCCGTGTTCCTGGCCGGTTTTTACTTCTTCCTGGAAAATTGCCACTGCTTCGTCATCTGTCGCTTCCAGATCGTCGATATAGACCGATCCGTCGTAGAGTTCCACTTGCCGAGAACCGCGCGCGCCCAGCAGTTTGTACAATGGCATATCCGAGAGTTTTGCCACCAGATCCCACAGTAGTAAGTCGATACTTTCTCCCGCTTTCAGACAGCCGTTGGGCAATGCGAAGAGTTCATTCAATTGTTTTCCCAAGAATTGTTCGGCCTGTTTGCGGTTTATGCGCGACCAGCCAACGCCAACGGCTCCGCTATCTGTATGGATGCGAACGACGTGATCCGTAACTATATTGCCTCCTGGTCCGCCTTTGGAATTTACGCCCACAAAGCGGGGACGCCGACTTTTTAACATTACTTTTTCAATGCGTACAATGCGTTCGGAAAGTAGATCTGCCATTGTCAAGACCTCCGTTTGTTGTCGCGTTCAAAAACGACATCATCGCCAAACCGCTTCCGCCCCTTTGCAGCAGGTCCAACAATGTCTAACTGTCCTCTGCCCATCACGGCTTCGCGCGAGCCATCCCGCTCGGGATCGGCATAGCGCACAAACCACGTATCCAGATCGGCTTGTAGCGATTCCCGAATGGGCTGGTGTTTTTGTTCTGCGATCAGATTTTGTCGTTCATCCGGGTCGTTTACCAGATCGTAGAGTTCATGAGGTCCATAGGGATAGCGATGGACGTACTTCCATTCCGCAGTGCGGATCATTCGCGTGGGACCGTATTCGTCATATACAACCACCTTGTCGTTGCTATCTAAAGCACGTCCTTCCAGCAATGCGGAAAAGCTGCGTCCGGGAAGGGAATCGGAGTCGGGATTTTCTACGTTGAGATAGTCCAGTAAGGTCGGCATGATGTCGTAATGGCTGTGCAGTGAGGAAATAACTTTGCCTTCGGGAACGCGACCTGGATGCGAAAAGAGCATGGGGACTTTCACCGAGGTGTCGAACATGTTTGGCGGGAATGTTCCATTGCCTTTGCCGTAAATTCCGTGATGTCCCATGTTCATTCCATTGTCGCTTGTAAATGCGATGAGTGTATTTTCTCGCAGTCCATTGGCTTCCAGCCAATCCAGCAACCTGCCCACGTTGGCGTCCATTGCGGTCATGGCGGCAAAATATCCGCTAAGCGTTTCACTGCGTTCTTCTTTTGTAAATCCCAAAGAACCCGATGACCCCGTCTTTGACAACTGCTGGGGGTGCATGGGCTCATCGGGGGTTGATTCAAAAGGACAGTTTTGGTAATAATCTTCGAATAATTCTGGCGGATGGTGTTCGCGCCCCCAGGGCGCGTGAGGCGCTGTGTAGTGGACATTTAAGCAGAATGGTTGATCTGCGTCCTTTTGGGTTTCCAAAAATTCCAATGCATTATCTGTAATCAGATCGCTCACGTAATCCGATGTTTGATACGCTTTGCCGTCGCGAATCATCGGGGGATTGTAATACGGTCCCGCGCCACTTGCGTGAACATCCCAAAACGCAAAACTTTTCTGCGGTTTTTCCGAATAGCCCAGATGCCATTTGCCACTTAAACCACACGTGTAACCCCGTTCAGATAAGATATCTGTATATGCTGTTTGTCCCGATAGATATTCGATAGCCCGATCATCTGCGCCGTAAATATTTGAATTGCCTGCCCGCAAAAAATCCTGTACGCCGTGTTGCGATGGAATGCGGCCCGTTAAAATGGAAGCCCGAGCCGGCGAGCAGACTGGCGACGCGCAAAAGAAATTCTCAAAGCGCAATCCCGTTGTGGCCAATAGATCCAGATTTAGCGTGCGAATTTCCGAATTGCCCGCACATCCCATCGCCCAATATCCCTGGTCGTCTGTTAAGATAAAAAGCAAGTTGATTTGTTCAGACATGGTATTTATTCCGTTTGTGAAAGGCCTATTCTCTCCCGAGTATTTTTAACAGGCGGTCCGGCCGGCGAGTGATGATGCCATCTACCCCTTTTTCAATCAGCATTCGCATTTTCGATTCGTCATCCACAGTCCATATTTGCACCTGTATATTGTTTTTGCGTGCCCCTGATAAAAGGCGTGGATGGCTACCATTTATCGGTCCCATTTTTAGTGGGAACTGCAATACTTCGACATTGGGCTGGTAAACCGCGCTCAGGTGCAGCCAGCACAGGGCGTAAAAAATCATTCCTTCCGTCATGCCCGGCGATGTTGCTACTTCGGGAAACTGCTTGCGAAAACGCTTCAATGTTCCGGTGTCAAAACACGCGACCAGCACGCGGTGCTGCATCCCATGGCGGCGAATCAGGTTGCCAAATGCCTCGACAATATCCGGCTCTTTCTGTTTGATTTCAATGGTCATTCGCATGTGCGGAAAAGACGCGAAGACTTCATCCAGCGTTGGAGCTACTATTCCTTTTCCGCGAAAGGGAAAAGTCGCGCCCTTGTCAGCCGTCCATTTGTATCCCGCATCTAACTGTTTCAATTCTGCAAGTGTTAGATCATTTACACGCGCGTTGCCATTGGTCGTGCGCGTTACGGTCTCATCGTGAAAGACCACGATATGGTCGTCTTTTGTACTGCGGATATCCATTTCCAGCATATCTACGCCGAGATCTACGGCATGTTGAAAAGCATACAGTGTATTTTCGGGCCACAACCGCCAGCCTCCCCGGTGTGCGATCACTTCAACACCCGCGTTTTTTTTGATAAAAGGATGATCGGGCATCGGTTTCCTCCAGATGGATAGCGCAACAGACAACGCAATGAATAACAATATGGAGATGAGCAAAATTTTAGCGATTCGTTTCACGATCGGGTCAACCGTATCAAGTTGTCTGTGTATTCTGGTAAATGCGAGAGAAGATTTTTGGGAGTTTCGCGCTTGATTTCTCGAAGGTGTGTTGTTAATTTGATCAGTTGAAAATCTAATTTATCGGAAAGTTTATGTCTCGCACATTTATCAAATTTGCCCTCACGGGGTTATCGGGGGTATTCGTCAATCTCGGTTCGTTTCAATTCTTGCTCAATCTCGGTGTGCATAAGTTGCTCGCATCGCCAGTTGCAATTGAGCTGTCGATTATCTCAAATTTTCTGCTCAATAACTACTGGACCTTCCGCGATCGCGCACTGGCGGGGAGAAAGCGCGTTCGGGGTTTGAAGTACAATCTCGTTTCACTGGTGACTCTCGTGCTGAGTTATGGCACATTTGTCTTGCTTTCCTTCCTTTTTCCAGCGGTGCAATCGGTCATTTTGCAGGGGTGCGCGATTGCCCCGGCCACATTGTTTAACTATTTTATCAATTCCCTCTGGACGTTTCGCGAGGTGACAGACGAACGCCCGGAAGAACAGGAGGACGGTACGCCATGAATCGCGTGCATGCCCAGGATGGAACATTTAATCCCTTGCGCGATGGAATCGCACTGGCCGCATCGGTTATTGGCCCGCTTGTGCTTTATGTGCTTACCATGCCGCGCACTGTTGTTCTGGAAGATGACGGCTTGTTTCTCATGGCTGGAGCACACCTCGGCGTGGCCCATCCACCGGGCTATCCGCTCTATACCCTTATCGTCTATCTGTTTACGCAATTGCCCTTTGGTAGTGTTGCTTTTCTCGGTCATTTGTCCAGCGCGGTATTGGGCGCGCTCACCTGTGGCTGCGTTTATGTGTGTGCCCGTTTGTTGGGCGCATCGCCAACCCCAGCTAGGACTGCCGCCTGGCTGTTTGCCGCTTCTGAGCATTTCTGGTCTCAGGCTATTATTGCCGAGGTTTATACGCTCAATACGCTGTTCTTTTTTGGTCTCTACGCGCTGCTTTTATACGGCCTCCGCCAGCCGCACCGCACCGGGATCTGGATTGCTGCGGCTGGCGTTTATGGATTGAGCCTGACCAACCACTGGCCGCTGATGGTGCTTTCAACGCCGGGTTTGATGTTATTGGTCTTTCCCATTTGGCGCACCGTGTATCGGAAACTGCCGTTGCTTTTGGGGATTTCCCTGCCGTGTGCGGCATTGCCCTATGCATGGATGGTCTGGCGGTCGCATCAAGATCCCCTGATCAATTTTTACGGCTCTATCGATACGTTGAAAGAATTTTGGCATTATTTCAGCCGGCAGGGCTATGCCCATATAGATGCCAGCCCCAGCGCGGGGTGGAGTGACCGCTTCGGGTTCATGCAATGGCTTGGCAACGAATTTTTTTGGCAATTGACGCTGCCGGGATTTGCACTCGCTGTGTTCGGCCTGATCGTTCTTTTTCAGCGGCGGCAGATCGCAAAAGCAGGTTCGGGATTGCTGGTATTTTTGGGCAATAGCATCGTGCTGATCGCCTTGCTGGGCTTTGATTTTGACTTTTTCTGGGGCGCGATTTTTCGGCCATATTCTCTGCTTTGTTACGGCATAGCGGCTCTGTGGCTGGGCGTTGGATTGCAGGTTGTGATCGACTGGTTGGCAGAACGGTTGCCTTCCAAATTTACCCAGAGGCCGAGACTCAAAATTGGTATGGCAGCGCTGGTGGGCACGGCGATGGTTGCGTGGTCGGTGCACGAACACTGGCGGCCCAATGATCGATCCGATAGCGACTTTGCCGAGCACTATGCAGACATGCAATTGGATATTTTGCCGGAGGACGCGGTTTTATTCGTGTTTGGCGATGCAACCGGGCCGATGGGCTATTATCAATACATCGAGAACCGCCGTCCGGATGTTGCGTTGTACAATCTTCAGGGACTCGTATATGGCAAACGCCTCTACGATCCATTTTTACCGAAAGAAAATAAGAAGGAGGTTCTGGAAAAATTCACCGATTCGACAGAACGCGCCCTCTTCTTTCCTATGGATTTCGACATTTTTCCCAACCGCCGGGGACGGATCTATGGTTTTCTCATGGAGGTGGTTAAAGATGGCAAGCCGGGTACCATAGAAATAAAACGCCATCCGCGTGGAGAGGAATATTTCATCTATCTGGTGCATTTGCAACCCATTGATCGCTGGGAGCGCGTGCGACGAAATGGATTGTTGTTCCAGTACGGTCGATATTTGGGTTTGATTTATTTTTCGGGCGATTCGGGGCTTCTCAATTCAATGCAGGAATTATTCCGCCTCGCAGAGGGTAGTTATGCCTGCCTCATCGGCATGGCCGGCACACTGATAGAGCATGGGAATAACTCGCACTGGGAACAAGTCTCGGCGTGGTTAGAGAGGGCGGAGACCCTCAAATACGAGGCATTGAAAAAGCAAACTCTGGCGCGGCTATACTACTTGAAGGGAAGCCTGCTGCAAAAACAGGGCAAGAGAGTAGAAGCTGTTGCGTCTTTTGCGAAATCCCGCGACATATATCCCCATCCCGGTAACAAGGCGCTCGAGGCCCTTGAACAATACAAGGTCAATTTCAAAAGGGTCAATCCGCCACGTCGGGAAAACCCAAAACCCGTTTTGCCGTTCCCCCCATAATCTCTGCTTTTTGCTGCGCGTTTAAATCCGGCAATAATTCATCGATTACCTGCACCAACTTATCATACCCCGGATCTTCCAAAATCCAGGGGAAATCCGTCGCCCACATCAATTTGTCTGCGCCGAACTTGGAAAGCAATGTTTTGTGCCAGCTCTCCAGGTCGCGATAGGGCCATGTCTCCTGGCTAAATGCATATTGTCCCGATAGATGTACGCAGATATTGGGGTATTCGTGCAAGCCCAGCATCGAGTAGCGCGTCATCGGCGGTATGGGGGTATTGATGTGCGGGCGGCCTTCGGCATCCCACGAAAACATTCCTTCGCCTGGACAGATCATCAGGTGGTTAAACACGGCGCGAATTTCAGGAAATGCCTGAATCATAAAGGCGACTTGATGTGCGTCTTTCGCCCGGATATACAGCCACATCACGTAGTTTTTTTCAGCCGCGTGTTTCCAGATGCGATACGAAGTAAATGTTCGTACATCCACTTGGGATAGGGGATCGGCAGGTCCGCCAATTTCGTTAATCCTGAATCCGATAATATCCCCATTTTCAGCCAACCGATCCATGTGGTCTTCCGGTGCGTCCCATTTGTCTCGAGGAATCAACCCAATTCCTCGGAAGCGATTGGGATAAGTCTTTAAACAATGCTGTAAGTACCGATGGTGCGCCAATTGCGCACCGCCAATCTGCGTCAGCACGGCCTGATCGACCCCATTGGCCGCCATGACCTCCAATAATTTTTCTGCTGTCTCTGCCCTATCTGAGGGACACTGATCATCCACCTCTCGGGGAAATTCGTCCGACAGTTTTTCAAATACATGCAGGTGCGAGTCAATAATTGGCATGCTATCATCTCTCATCCAGGCTGAACAACCGCCTGCGGTCTGGCGTTGTGCATTTATCCGCAATGGCTGCAAAATGTTTGGTCGATATGCGGTCCTTACTCCACTTTTCATAGATGAGGATAATCGACTTGCGCGGCTTTAACGTGCGGTTGACCATTGCGGTATGCCATCCATAAGAATTGAATAATACCGCATCGCCAGCTTTGCCCGGATACACTTTGTGCCCCGGCATCGAATCCAATGGACGAACCAGAGGACACGGCCCGACATCGGGTTTATGACTGCCCGGTACATACCCAAATGCTCCGCCATCGGCCGGAACATCTTCAATATAAATCTGTACCTTCATATGGAGTGGTGTCGTATGCGGCACATCCGGATGCCAGCCCACATAACTGATGGGTGAGACCGGCAGAGTTCTTATTTGCGGCGCGAGCAAGATCAGATCTTCATCGGCAAAATCCATCAAAAACCCGTACCAGCCCGGATAATCAATCAGGTCAATAAATACGTCGTCCTTTTCCAATGGCTTTGGAATATCAAAATGGGCCGCGGGACGCGTGCCTTTTGCAATTCCCTCCAACCATTCGCGCCTGGCCTCGGCGGCACATCGGTCAAATGTCGTCTGTAACCGCGCGAGGTCTTCTCCTAAAATTGCTTTTTCTAAAAACAACACGCCGTTATCTTCCCATTCCTGCCGTTCAGCATCTGTTGGCCGTCTCATACACATCTCCTGACAAGTGGTTCGCAATACCATATACCCGCCGCGAACAATTAATTGGACAAAAGCGGCGAAGTCAAACAAAAAAGTCTCAGATAAAATCTGAGACTTTCAGGTGGTTGATTCACGACATAGATGTGTGTTTACGGCACGGGCGACCAGCGCGGGAAGATCGCACCAGGGGGAAGACCGGGAATGGAGTACGTGTTGGACCCATCTATATTCATGACTTTAATGGTCGAAAATCCCGGGAGTAGATCTGTTGCATAAGTGTGAAATTCAAATGCAATTTGCTTCCCATCCGGCGACCAGGTTGGCTTGCGTAATGCTTCGAGAGGTTGGGAAGACGTGAGACGGCGCATATTTGAACCGTCCCGGTTCATCACGTAAATCTCGTACTGTGCAAGAGGCGTTCTCGTGTCTGTTGACGGGGGTTGATGGCGATTGGATTCGAACGCAATCTGCGTTCCATCGGGCGACCAGGCAGGTGCCGCGTGCAAGGTGCCATTTCCATCTGTCAAACGCATTGCGCCTGTACCATCGGCATTGGCGATATAGATATCGGTTCCCCGACCGCGATGTCCAGCCTGATAGGCAAATTTGGTGCCATCGGGCGACCAGACGGGCAGTTGCTCTTCCATATCCGTATTGATCAGTACCCTTTCGTCAGAGCCGTTGATGTTGACGACATAAATATCCCAGGTTGTCTCATCGCTACGCCATGCTTGAAAGAGAATTTTTTGCCCATCGGGCGACCAGGACGATGCAAAATCGCCTCCCGAATCTTCAACCACACTGCGGATATTGCTGCCGTCTGTATTCATGACAAAAATGTTGAAATTGGCATTGCCACTGCGGTTCGAGGCAAAGGCGAGTTGTTTGCCATCGGACGACCACGATTGCCCGGTATATTCAGCCAGGTCGTCTATGGGATTGAGATTGATGGGGTTTTTACCATCGGGATCTACGATATGAAGATGAAAACTGCCCGTTTGCAGGTTTTGCTTCAGATATGCGATCTGTCCAGGACCTCCCGGTATTGCCTCTGCACCGGGTTCTCCCGGCGCTGGCCCCGTGATGTCCGGCGGTGTATTTCCACAAGCAGAAAGAGCTAAAATACAGAGCACACTTGCAAAAATACGTCTGGTGTAATACCACTGTGTACGAGACTGATGCATTTGGCTCCTTTTATCGTCTATCTGCCCAGGCCGTTTGCGACTTTGTTGATTGCGGCGGCGGTGTCGCGGATGTCGTTTTCGTCGAGGTGCTCGTGCAAACCCCATACGACAACTGTATTCAATGCCTGTACTGCGCCTGGAACGAGTTCCGGACCGTAGTTATATTCGCGGCTTGTTACGCCGTGGTGAAAGGGGAATCCGCTATTTCCATAGGTGCGTTTTTCGGTCAGATAATTCCCGCGCATAAATATCGGGTCTTTGATATAATGCGCCCCCATAGATACGCCTTCGGCACGCACGGCTTTGCAAAATTCATCGGGATCGTGGCCCGTGACGTGAAAAACAAAATTCCACCACGAAACCTCGCGGTCTCCCTCGAGAGGAACGGGCGTTATTCCCGGCGCATCGGCAATGAGTTCACACAGCAACGCGCCCAATTCGTGGCGTCTTTCGACCACGCCGCGCACCTTTTCCAACTGCGCGAGGCCAACCGCGCCCTGCATCTCGGTCATGCGATAGTTGGGTGCGACAAAAGCGTGATCGCGATCGGCCATATATTGATAATCCCATCCTTTATCGGAGAACAGCTTGAGGCGAATATAGGTTTCTCGGTCATGTGTGACAGTCATTCCGCCATCGCCCGTGGTCATGTGTTTGGACTGCTGCAAGCTAAAACAACCCATGTGCCCAAAAGTTCCCACATAGCGACCTTTGTATTTGGTGGCGTGACACTGGCTGCAATCTTCGATTAGCGTAATATGGTATTTTTCCGCAATTTTTACCACTTCTTCGACATTGCAGGGGCGCCCAAACAAGTGTACGAGGATGATTGCGCGCGTTCGGTCTGTAATATTTGCTTCAATTGATTCGGGTGTCATGTTCATTGTCAGGGGATCGACGTCGGCAAATACGGGCACGGCATTTTGAATCAAAATGGGCATTACGCTGCCCGGATCGGTAATGGGCGCGGTGATGATTTCGTCCCCCGGTTCGGGATCGACAACGCCCACTGCCAGGTGAATGGCCGCCGTGCCGCTCGTCGAACTTTGTGCATGTTCCATTCCGTAAAATTCGGCAAATTGCTTTTCAAAATCTTTGACATAGGTGCCGCTCTTGCCAAACAAATTTTGACTGCGCACGGCGTCCAATAACAATTCTTCTTCTTTTTTTCCAAATGGCGTGCGCGAGGGAAAGGGATCTGTGCGCGTTTTTTCCCCGCCGTAGAGAGCTAATTTGTCATTCATATCCGTCCTCCAATGTCTTATGCCGCTTGTAAGGGGGCCAATTCTTGAGGGTCCAGTAAGGGTAAATTCAATTGCTTGAGAATACTGTTGATCTGATCCAATGTGGCTTCCATCCACTTCCTGGCTCTGGCATTACAACTGCTCCACCTCCGAGATGATACGCTTCAAATTGGCCGCTCCTTTGGCGACACTGCCCCGGATGTCCGCTGGATCTGAGACCTCGAGGCAGATAGTGCCCTTGTAGCCCACATCTTTGAGGATGCGAAAGATCTCGGCCCAACCCGAGTTCCCTTCGCCGCCGACCGCGCGCTTGACGTATTCGCCCGAGGGGATTTCGCGCCACTCCTCCCCAGGTTGGGAATCCTGCCGAATGTGGAAGTCCTTGGCGTGAATGTGGACGACATGTCTGGCGAGAAGCCGTGTCGCCTCAACGTGGTCTTCTCCGAAGACCGTGCGGAAATTGGTGAAATCGAGGTTCACGCCGAAGTTGGGGCGATCGACCCGCTCGACGATGCGCGCGGTCTGCGACGTGCGTCCGAGCAGCAGCCCGTGGTTTTCAACGCCGACTTTCAAGCCTTTTTCGATAGCGATGTCGGCGACGGTTTGCATGCTTTGGGCAACGCGGGCGAGGGCGTCTTCGGGATCGATATCGTCGCGGGATCTGCCGGGAGGTGGGGCGGTGCGGGGATCGACTCGGACCGTATCGGCTCCGAGGATCACGGCGACCTGGAGCATCTTCTCACACCAGTCCAGGCAGGCGCGATTTTTGCCTTCGTCATAGACGGCGAAATCGGTCGCCAGGGCATGGCACGAGGCCTGTAGGCCCACCCGGTCCATCAGTTTCCGGGCCTCGCGCGCCTGTTCTTGCACGTCTCGATCAGGACGCCAGTATGGGGAGTAGGGCTCGATGCAGTCGGCCTCTGTCTCCTTTCCTACGAATTCGATCGCCTCCATCAAAGAGATCTTACCCTCGGTCAGCATCGAATTGAAACAGTAACTGCACACACCCGTTTTCACCAGTACCTCCTTGATAGAAAACTGACTGCTCTTTACGCAAAGGGTTTGCGGTCGTCTTCCCATTTCTGGCCTACGGGACGGAGTTGTCCGGCGCCGCTGACATTGTAATCACGTCCGTCCTTGTCGGGAACGCTATAGGTTGCAAACCACGTTTCCATCTGCGTTTTCATCGCTCTGATGCGGCTGGCCTGTGCATTGTCGTCAACGAGGTTATCGCGCTCGTCGGGATCGTTTTGCAGGTCGTAGAGTTCGTTGGGGCCATCGGGATAGCGATGTACGTATTTCCACTCGACCGTGCGAATCATGCGCGTCGTGCCGTATTCGTCGTAGATAACGACATTGTCGCGTCCGGGATCTTCTTCGTCTTTGAGGGCGGCGAGGAAGGATCGACCGGGGTAGTTGCGATCTTCGGGTAAGGGCAAGTTGAGATAGTCGAGGAGGGTGGGCATAAAATCGTATCCCGAAGCCATTGCGGGCTGTACACTGCCTTCGGGGATGACGCCGGGATGACTGGCCAAGAAGGGCACTTTGATGGAGTTTTCATACATATTTAAGGGGCGCGTGCCATTGCCTTTGCCCCAAAAACCGTGATGACCACAGGAAAAACCATTGTCAGAGGTGAAGACAACAAGGGTGTTGTCGCGAATCCCTTTGTCCTCAATTTTATCGAGGATGCGTCCCACGTCATAATCCATTGCGGTGACAGCGGCAAAATAACCTTTGAGACTCTCGCGGTTGCCCAAATTATTGCTCAAGCCTCCCGCCCAGGGGTGTGGATCTTCTTGTGGGCAGGATTCGAATGGGCAGTCGTCGTAGGAATCGACAATATCCTGGGGATGTCCAGTCCAGGGGCTGTGGGGCGCTGTGTAGTGAACGCTGAGATAAAAGGGATTGTCGTCATTGGCGTGGTTGTCGATGAATGCGAGGGCGTCGTCTGTGATGGCGGTGGTCACATAACCCGGTACGGTGATGAGTTCGCCGTTGCGTACCAGTGTGGCGTCGTTGTAGGGACCACCGCCTTTTTCATGGGCAAACCAGTGCGAGAAGCCGTGCTGCGGCAAGGTGCTATTGCCCAGGTGCCATTTGCCCGATAATCCACATGTCCAGCCGTGTTCGGATAGGATATCGGTATAGCAGATTTCGTCCCGGAGATAAGAAGCCGCATCGGGACCCGTGTTGCCTTCGCGGATCCAGTCGTGTACGCCGTGTTGTGATGGTATGCGACCGGTGAGAAAAGAGGCGCGGCTGGGCGAACACACGGGGATGGTGACAAAGAAATTGTCGAAGCGAATACCCGTGGCGGCAATGCGGTCGAGATTGGGGGTGCGAATTTCTGGATTGCCATAACATCCGGCAGCCCAGGGTCCTTGATCATCGGTGAGGATAAAGATGATGTTGGGAGCCATTGGTTATCCTTTCAGTTTTGAGACATGCTGGCGTGCGTTATAAGTCGTGAGCGCAATGTACACGCATCGACAAAGCTTGTCAATAGCGAGCAAAAAAGGCCGGTTGCAAAAGCAATCGGCCTTTGTAATTGCGAGAAAACCACGTGCGATTAATCTGCTGCGCGATTCAGTTCTGATCGGAATGCGCCGCGTTCGCGCCCAATGAGGTGGTAGAAGGCGTTGATGATGTCTTCGAGAATATTGTAGCTGATGGGGACGAGCAAGAGGGTGATGACGGTTGCAAAGAGAACGCCAAAACCGAGGGATATAGCCATGGGAACCAGGAATTGCGCCTGAAGGCTTTTTTCTAATAGCAGGGGGGTGAGGCCGAGAAATGTCGTGACCGAGGTCAAGAGTATGGGGCGGAAACGCACAGCACCGGCTTCGCGGAGGGCATCGGAAAGTGGGTGGCCTTTTTCGCGTTGTTTGTTGATAAAATCGACCATGACCAGACTGTCATTGACGACGATACCTGTAAGTGCAACGATGCCAAATACAGAGAGAATCGAGAGATTAAATCCAAGAGCGACATGCCCCCAGACTGCGCCGACGATTCCAAATGGGATGGCCCCCATCACAATGAGGGGTTGGACATAGGATTTGAAGGGAATGGCGAGCAAAATATAAATGATGAGTAAGGCGATAACAAAGCTTTGGGCCAGTCCCTGTAGCATTTCATCCTGTTCTCTTTGCTGGCCTTCAAAATCGTAGCGCACGCGGGGGTGGTCTGCCAGTATTTGAGGCAAGACAGTGCGGGTGCATTCGGCGATGATTTCGTTTGCATTTGCGATGCTGATATCGACATCGGACGTGACGTTGATAACTCTCTGGCGGTCGGCGCGGCGGATGGATGCGTAGCCCCGACCAGGTTCTGCTCTGGCGGCAATTGAGAAGGGCACTTCGCCACCGCCGGGCGTGCGAATGCGCATGTCTTCGAGGTTACCCAGGGAGCGTCGCTCTGATTCGGGATAACGCACCATCACGCGGATGTCGTCGCGCCCGCGCTGAATGCGTTGCGCTTCTTCACCGTAAAATGCCTGTCTGACCTGGCGCGCGAGGTCGGCCAATGTGATGCCCAGGGTTTCAGCTTGTCGGGTGAGGGAGAGTTTCACTTCCTCTTTCCCCGGGCGGAAGGAATCCGCGATGTCAAAGACACCGGGATAGTCATTCAACGCGCTTTTGAATTTTTCGGCGACTTCGCGCAATTCGCCGTAGTCGGGGCCTGAGAACTGGATATTGATAGCTTCTCCAGATGAAAATAGCGAGGATGAGTAGGTCAGTTCGACCGCGTCGGGAATAGCGCCGGTGAGTTCGCGCCAGCGGTTGGCAATTTCCTCACTGCTGATGTCGCGATTTTCCGAAGGCATGAGTTCAATATAGACTTCGCCCAGATGTGCCGATGAAAATGAGGCGGTACTCCCGGTGGGCGGACCTTGTGCTGCGCGATAGGGTTGTTCGCCCACAGATGCGAAAACATGGCGAAATACCGAACCCGAATTCTCGCCTTCGATTTCCCGTTGGAGTTGCTGCGCTGACGCCTCCAGGCGGCGCACTGCTTTTTCAGTGACCTCGGCAGGTGTGCCCTGGGGCATGGTGAGCATAGCTACGATATTATCGGATTCGACGTTGGGAAAAAAGACGAACTTGATCCATCCGCCGCCAACGAGACCCACGGTGAGAAAGAGCGTGGCAACACCCCCTGCGAGGGTTAGATACCGCCATTGGAGTGCCCATTCGAGAAAGGGACGATAATAGCGGTCAACAGCGATGAGCAAACCATCGGCCACGCCATTTTGAACGCGTTGCCACAGAGTGACAATGGCGCGTTTGCGCGGGGGATCGCTGTCTTTTTTTAAATCTATTTTGGCGTGCGCGAGGTGTGCTGGTAAAATAAAGAGCGATTCGATGAGGGAAAATATGAGGGTAAGGATAACAATCATGGGAATGAGTCTCATGATTTTTCCCATGCTGCCTTCAACGGTGAGCAAGGGAGAGAAGGCCGCAATAGATGTGAGGATAGCAAAAATGACGGGAACATATACTTCTTGCGCGCCATCAATGGCGGCGCGCAAACCGCGTTTGCCCATTTGGTAATGGCGATAGATGTTTTCTCCTACGATGACCGCGTCATCTACGACAATGCCGAGCACCACGATAAATGCAAAAAGGGAGATCATGTTGATGGAGATGTCGAAGAAGGGCATCAGGCCGATTGCGCCGAGAAATGAAATGGGAATGCCCAGAGCAACCCAGAAGGCGAGGCGCAAACGGAGAAACATCGTCAGCGCGATAAAGACGAGGATAAAACCCAGTTGACCATTGTGCAGCATGAGTTCCAGGCGGTCATTTAAGATGCGAGAAAAGTCTGCCCAGACGGTGAGTTTGATGCCATCGGGCATGCGCTGTTGTGTATTATTGATATAGGCTTTGACTTTTTTGGTAATATCCAGAGCATTTTGATCGCCTACGCGATAAACCTTGACCGTCACGGTGGGTTCTGCATCAAATTGAGCAGATTGATCTGTTTCCGCAAACCCGTCGATGACTGTGGCGACATCGCCCAGGCGAAGGTACGTGCCATCGGGCCGAGAGCGCAAGACGAGCGATTCAAATTCTTTGCCTCGATATGCCTGCCCTTTGGTGCGCAACAGGATTTCGCCGCCCTGTGTTCGAATGGCGCCGCCGGGCAGATCGAGCGAGAAAAGCCTCACGGCCATGGCAATTTCGCTAAAGGTGAGGTCGTAACGCCTCAGGTCATTTTCCGAGACTTCGATAGCGATTTCGTAAGGGCGTGTGCTGACGAGATCGACCTGTGTGATGCCGGGAATGGTTGCAATGTCGTCTCTGACTTGCTCACCGATTGTTTTGAGGGTTTTTTCATCTGTCGGTCCCGAGATAGCAACGTTGATGACCTGGCGGCGGTTGGTGATTTCTCGAATGACGGGTTTTTCCGTTTCCACCGGAAAAGTGGTGATGGCATCTACGCGGGCTTTGACATCGTCGAGCAGTTTGCGCATATCAGCACCCGACTCGAGTTCGATGTTGACGACACCGCTGTTCTCCGATGCCGTGGAGGTGATGCGCTCGATGCCGTCGAGACCTACTACGGCTTCTTCGATGCGTATGCAGACGGCTTCTTCGACTTCTTCGGGAGCAGCGCCTCGATAGATCATGGAGATATTGATCATGTCCTGTGAAAATTCTGGGAAGACTTCCATGCGAATACTGGATGTGAGAAAAATGCCACCTCCCAGGATCAACACCATCAACAGATTGGCCGCCACGCTGTTTCGGGCAAACCATTCAATGGCATTTTTCATTGCGTGCCTCCAGTGCGCACGGTGCGTACGCGCATGCCATCGACGACGGTATCGATTGGCGATAGGCAGAGTTGATCACCTGATTTTAGACCGCTTTTAACAACGACTTTTTCTGCGTCGGCGCGCAAGATGTCGATGGTTCGATAATAGAGGCGATTGCCCGTGACCACGAGGACGCGACTTTTGCCGCGCAGTGCAGCACGCGGGATGACCACGACGTTTTCCGCGCGCTGGCCCAGGATTTCTGCAGTGACAAACAGACCCACAGCTAATGGCGGCGTGTTGCTATCGCGCTGGCGGTATGGATTATCTACGCGCCCGACGAGCGCGATCATGCCAGAGCGCGTGTCAATTTCGCCTTCAACGCGCACAATGCGTCCCATATAGGTGTGTTTCTGTCCGGCAAATGTGGCGTGGAAGCGCACATCGGGGCCTGAATTATGATGGGGATTATTGCGAAAGGAGAACGGCAGGTCTAGGTAAGCGAGTTGCTCATCGGGCACGGGCAGGCGCACTTCGGCATAGTCAATCGCGTAAATGTGGCCGAGCGGTGAACCCGGGTTGACGTATTGTCCGACATCGGCATTTTTGGTGCGAACGCGTCCGGGATATGGTGCTCTGATTTGCGTGCGTTCGAGGTTGAGGTTGGCGCGCATCAATGCGCCTTCGGCTGCGGCAATGGTCGCACGGGCTTCGTCAATTTGTGGCTTGCGCAAGACGAGATCGGTTGGATCTCCATTGCCCAGGCGTTTCCATTCGTCACGGGCAATTGCGGCTTCTTCTTCTTCGCGTGCCAATCGCAATTTGGCCTGTGCAACCTGAACCTGTGCCTGTGCGACAGCGACTGCGTAATCGCGCGGATCAATGGTGAGCAGGACATCGCCTTTTTCGAAAAATCCCCCGTTGGCAAATGCGGGCGATACATCAATGATCTGGCCTGCCACTTGTGAAACGAGTGTGGTTTGCGTGCGCGGGGCAACCGTGCCTTGCGCTGGAATAATGAGTTGGAAGTCTGTGGGATGAAGGGATTTAACTCGCACAAGCGGTGGGGGTACTTCTGTTGGTTTGGGCTGGACGACTTCCCGGTTTTTGACAAGTGCAAAAGCTCCCAGCATACCGATAATCAGGACAATGATGGGAAGGAGGATTTTGAGTTTCACGATGTATTTTCTCCTCGTCTATTTTTCTGAAGGAACTCGGGGGCGTTTAAATTCTTTTAGAAAGAGAGAATCGACGGTGGCTTGAAGGATCAGGAGTGCCCGCTGATGGTCACCGGATTGTTGTAAGAGGCGACTGGCTATCTGGCGTGCGTTGTCGGCGTTGTCCTGTGCGCGTTTGAGATCGCTTCTCAGTGCTTTAATCTGGCGATTTTGTACGTTTAGTCGCTCGTTGGCGCGGTCGAGTTTTTGTTGGGTGTTTCGCAATGTCTCGCGGTTTTTGGTGTGTTGTGCTTCCTCGCGCTTAAGCCGATTTTGGGTTGATGCGTGAAGTGATCTTTCGGTGTTGAGGCTGTCGAGATAGGCGCGGTGTGCGCGGGTTTCCCGATCTAAGTCGCTTTGTGTGAGGCGCAATTGTTCGCGTGCAGAGGCAAGTTCTTTGCGGGTGCGTTGGTGATGGTCGATTTCGTTGGATAGCTTGCCGCGCACCTCGACTTCAGATCCGGTGAGTTCCGCTTTTTCATTGATTTGGGACATGAGGCGGTCGGTTTGGTCGCCGAGTCGCTCGCGAAAAGCCGTGAGTTCTTGCTGAAACCGCGCCTGGGTATTTTCAAGGGTTTGCCCTTGGCGCGTGAGCGAGGTTTGCAAAATCAGGATCAGAAAAGTGATAACTATGACAGATGCGTAGCCCAAAAATCCGTAGAGCCAGCGATTTTCAAGGCGGAAGAAGGATTTGCCTTCAATTTTGTCGCGCTCTGAAATATAAAAAACAATGTACACACCCACGCCGAGCAGAATGAGCGCGCCGAGTGTAGAGAGGATGAGGATTTTCATAGT
Source organism: Gemmatimonadota bacterium (assembly GCA_009838845.1). Classification (NCBI taxonomy): domain Bacteria; kingdom Pseudomonadati; phylum Gemmatimonadota; species Gemmatimonadota bacterium. Next base: position 56,753 of record VXRD01000095.1, read on the forward strand.
TGATTCTCATTGTGAGCTAATAAGCGGTGTGCAACTTTCCAAGAAGATCGTTTGAATATTGTAAATAGCAAGGTTTCGGCTTTAAACGCAAGTAGAAATACAAGGGTGTAGAAGCACAAAGAGCGCCGGCAAATCGCGCCGACGCTCTGGTTTTGTTAGGGCTGTGTTTTAAGGGAACACGCGGTGTACAATTTTTCACTTTAACTACAATAGGTGGCAAGTCTTTTACTGTGGGTGGGATGCCTCAGCCGATTGAGTGCCTCCTCTTTGAGTTGGCGCACCCGTTCTCTACTTACCCCCAGTTTGTTACCTATTTGTTGATAGGTCGCGGGTTTTGAACTGCTGACTTCGGTGTTTTCCGCCGGGTCGCTGAAACCGTAATAGAGATGTAGAATTTGCCGGTCGCGGTCGGGCAAGGCACTGAGCGCGTTGTGTATATCATTGTGCATAGTGTCTTGAATATAGGCGTCTTCCGGAGACAATGTTTGGGAATCCGGTAGAGTTTCTTGCAGGGTGACAGCGCGTGGTGCGGAGTTTGTGGCCTCATCGTACATTGGGGTATCCAGAGATACGGTATTGTAAGCCGATTCGAGGGTGTGCGTAACCTTTTTGAGAGGCAGATCGGTTTCTCGGGCGAGTTCATCGGCATCGGGTTGTCGGTCGAGGTGCTGAGTCAGATCAGCTTCGACTTTGCGCAATTTGTTGAGGTCGTTGACAACATTTCCGGGAATCCGGATGGATCGGGTTTGAACTTCGAGGGCTTTGAGGATGTTCTGCCGTATCCACCAGACTGCATAAGTAATGAACTTGTAACCTTTTTCGGGTTTGAATTTGCGGGCAGCAGTCATCAAGCCCATGTTGCCTTCATTGATGAGATCGGCCATGGGAAGCCCTTGATTCTTAAAATTTTTGGCAACGTGGATGACAAAGCGCAGGTTGCTGGTGATGAGCTTTTCGCGGGCGTGCTCTCCTGCCCGCTGGGCACTCGCACTCGCACTTGGCAGGTTGCCCAGAGCAATTTGCTCTGTCAGTGCTCTTTCTTCGTCTGGTGTGAGCAGTGGATGTCGTTCAATCTCCTTGTAGTAATAGGCCAGAGAGGGTTCATCGCCCACATAGGGCGAAGCGCAAACTGGGGCTTTGCGAAGAGCCTGCTGGACGGGGGGGCGATGCTGTTTCATTTCGGAAATCACGTTTCCTCCTTATGGTGTTCTGAGGTCCTATATCGTGTGTGGAACATCTGTCTATTTCTGTGAAATGGCCTCAGTTATGGTTGAGCAAAAATATAGTGAACATTTGTTCATAAGTCAAGAAAAAAATAACACAATAAATAATTGTTTATAGGTAATTTATTGTGTTATAAGAAAAAATATGTGCAGTATTTTGTGCAGTAGGGCAAAAAACGCCATTCAGGTGTATAGATCAGCCATCCACGAGTTCGTATATGCCCGAGTTTTTCATGTTTTCGCGGGTTTCAACTTTATAGACCCAGCATCGGTTGTGGGTCATGTTGCGCACGAGTTTGTCGGCGTAATCAAAGACAAATTTTGATGACGCTTCCATGCCAACGTTGGGCATAATTCGCAGATCGATTATACCCCGGCGGTGCATTTCTTCAAAAAATTCGCGTTCGGGATCATTTTCGTTGATGAGCATCGTGTGGTCAAACATGTGCTCTAACCATGCTTTGAGCTTCTTGAGCTTGCTAAAATCGACGACAAAGTGATTTTCGTCGAGTTCGTTGCAGGTAAAATAAAGCGTAATCTCGCGGTTATATCCGTGAATAAAGCGACAGTGACCGTCGTGATATCCCTGACGATGTGCACAGGGCAGATCGTGATAGGTTTTTGTCGATGAAAATTTTCCCTTTCCCATGGGCATCCTTTCTGTTTACGGCCTTTTCGCTGTGCCGTCTTGCGGGGTGTAGCCCAATACTTCCCTGGTGGCATCAATTCCGAGATAGGATTTTTTGTGATCAGATACGCCATGTACAATGGCAAAGTCGGTATCTGCTTCCACGCATTTTTGAAAAAGTTGTGCGGTATCCCGCGGGCTGATGAGTATGCTGGGTTTGTCTGGATCGTAAATTTCATCGGCATTCCATCTCGGGCCGCCCAGGCGCACACAGATGCAGGATAGTCCGTGGGTTTCGGAATATACCCGCGCAAGGGCTTCGCCCCAGCATTTGGTGGCGCCATAGACATTGGTGGGAAATATGGGCACATCCCATTCGATGGAGGAATCGCCCGGGTAGCCTAACACAGCATTGACCGAACTGGCAAAAACAATGCGCTTGCAACCGCACAGGTGTGCAGCGTGAAAGGCGTTGTATGCGCCAATGATATTGAGGTCGAGCAAGGTTTCGTAAAAGTCGGCACGTGGACTGCGATCGGCTGCGAGGTGTATTACGGTATGAATGCCTCGACAAGCAGCGTGAAATTCGTCGAGATTGGTAATATCCATCCGGACAAATTCTTCGTGATCTGCAAGATTTTCAACCGGGTTCACATCTGCAAGCCGAAGGCGATAGGTCGCGCCCCAGTGCTGGCGCAACATGCCGGCGACAAAGCCTGCACCACCTGTGATGAGAATGTGTTTTTGTTCGGACATGAGAAACCTTTCTGTAGTAGCCCCAGGCCTACCATCCATGTGTCCAGTGCCCACCTGTTGGGAACCAGATGAGATCGACAATAGACGAAACGATGACGCCTGTGACATAGCCCACTGGCAGGCCAATAAAATAAGGTGCTGCGCGGCGGTACAGGGCAATGCCACCGATACGCAGGAAAAGTGATTTGGCCGCCCAGGTGAGAAAAATGGAGAAGCTGTAGATTCTTGGACCAGAGGTATTTTGAAAGGCGAGGCCAATCGGGTGCAGGGGCCACCAGGGCAGGCGGCTTCGCAAGCCAATGAGCACGAGCGCTTCAAAGATGCCAATGAACCATACGGCCATTTTATATGGATCAAAAACGGTTTTTTGTTCGTTGAGAATGTGGTTGGTCATGTTGCTGTAGAGGCGGACCGAGGCCGAGTTTGAGCGGCCGGAAAATGGGGCTGTGTGCAGATTTTGCCCCCCGTGGGCGTATGCCAGATAGATAATAAAGATGAAGGATGCGAGTAAGCCCGCGGTGAAGGCGAGCGCGGCGATACGCGCAATGCGGGCGTTTGGCGTTGCGCCGTGCAATTTCAGGTGGTGGGGTAGCGCGGGCCATGCGGGAATGCGCGTGTTGCCAAAGAAGGCGCTGGAGTTGACAAATTCAGTACCCACAAAGTCCGAGGGGGTCAAGTTGGCAGTACCTGTAAAGGTATAGACCATGCCACCGCCTTTACCATATATGGGTAGAAGATGGGGAAAACCACTGGCGGCCGTGAATTTGGCGACGGTGAAATATGCCGTGTAGAGTAGCGCGGTTTGCAAGAGTGCAATGGGGATAGACATGCCCATTGCACTCATCCAGCCGATGATGAAGGCAGTTGTCAGAATAAAGCCGATAAATGCCATGCGGTAGGATATAATGCTGTCGTTATGAACAGACTGTCTGCCTTCTACAACAGCTTGCCAGACGCGAGACAGGTGTCCCCGAGCGGCCCAAATAGACCAGAGCGCCAGCAAAACAAGGGCGCCGTGGCTTTCGAGATTGATGATTTCGGATGATTTTGCCTGCTGGTTAGCCAGGCCCAGGGTGAAACCCGTGCGGTCCATAATGCCGAGTTTGACTATGGCGATGAGGCGCAGAACCCAAAAACTGAAGAGGATGTCGAGATTGCAGAAGTAGGTGAGGCCGACTACCGGGGGCAAGATGCGAAGGTAAATGGGTGGAAAGTCGCGGGCGAGGTCGATTTGTTTGCTCAGGTACCCGGCATAGATGGTGATGCGTGGCAAGCCCGTGGCGAAATAACCGAGGATATTCCACGCGAAGACGCCAAAAACAGTGAAAAAACCCGCCCAGAAAATTTTGTTGCGAAAAATATCGGGGATGCGCCCGGGTTGATCAAAGCCAGATGTGAGTTCTACGGCAAATTGCGCGAGCGGAAAGGCGAGCCGCTCGTGGTCTTCCCACTGGCGTTGGAAGAGAATACACAAGCACAATCCCGCTGCAAAAACGGCTAATGAGATGGCGGTCCACCAGAATAGGGGTTGCAACCAGCCCGCCCAGGGTATGGAACTATATGGAGGCAATCCATCGTAGAAAGGGCGAATAACCGCAGGCGATATGTCTGGCAGGGTCCACCAGGGCAAGATGTCAAAGATAATTTCGGTCCAGCGATTTTCAGGTGACGCATAATAGGTGGGCACGGCCATTGTGCTCGTCCAATAAGCTGCCCAACCTTCGAGGGGAATAACGCCCGCGATCCAGGACATGCTGTAGATGACCAGCAGTTCGGTGCCCGAAAGAGCCGCTTTGGGCCAGAAGGTTTTGAGACCGATATTGGCAAATAACCAGAGTACAAAGGGCAGCAACATGGCCATGGGGTATTGCGATTTGACCAGGGATGACGACCCCATCACCAACCCGGCGTGGTCGGTGTACACATTGAGGGCAATGGCGGTGAGTGCGCCAAAGAGCACGGAGCGCCCTGTGATGCGCGAGGGAATAGCTTGAGATTCTTGTTGGGGAGATGTTGCAGCCATGGTCAGTCGGGAATGGCGAAGCGGTCGTGGGAAAGAAAGACGCGCGTGATTTTCAGGAAGCGGGGACCTTTATACGCGTCGCGTTTGTGCAGGAGTTGTGCGTTGTCGTAAATGAGCATGTCGCCCATGCGATAGTTGTGCTGGTATATGTGCTGTGGGCGGAGTTGATAGGTGAGCAGTTCGTTTTTGAGTGCCTGGCTTTCGGCTTCGTCCAGCCCGTCAATTCCACGCGTGTGGGGAGCCAGATAGAGAGTTTTTCGACCTGTGCTCGGGCTGGTGAGTACCAGAGGATGGGTGACTACAAGGGGTTCGACTTCGTGAATTTTGCCGGGCAGATATTTGACGCGCATGTTCTCGATGTGCTTCTTGAGTGTTTTCGGAAGGGCTTCATAGCCCATGTGTGTACTACAAAAGCTGGTGCCGCCCCCTTGTTCCGGGGCGATGATACAGAAAAGCGTGGATAGTGTGGCGGGATTTTTGCGAAAGGCCTGATCTGTATGCCAGCTACTGTCATTGTCTGTGATGGGAGCACCGATAAATGTTCCTTCATCATTGTTCAAATTCGAGAGGTAATTGACTTCTTTGAAACGGGGACTGTGATTGACTCTGGCTGCGGGTTCTGCGACGGGTCCGAGCGCAGCACTGAGGGTGTAGATGTCTTCGTCGTGGAGCGATTGCCTCCGAAAGAGAAGCAGGGCGTGTTCGTTGACTGCATCGAGAAGGGCTTCGGCCATTTCGCCATTGATTTGGGTGAGGTCAATGTCGTGAACTTCAACGCCGTAGTTGGGCGTGAGAGGTGTTGTTCGGAAGGTCATGGCTGGATTCCAAATGCTTTGTTGTAAATATTGGAGACTTCGTTGAGGTTGCCGTAAAAGGCGCGCACTTCGGGGTCTTTGTGGTCGCGCCAGAAGATGGGAGGGATGATGGAGTCGTTGGCCAAGTATTTGTGGTCGCGGTGTCCGTAGTATATTTGCAGGGTTTTGCGGTCGCATTTCGTAGGTCGCGTGGTAGCCGTGTGTAGTGCCGCGACATTGAAGAGACAGACCGTGCCTGCGGGACCGTGAATATCGGCGATGCCTCCGCGTTTGAGTTGTGCTTCGTTATCTTCGAGCGTGGGTTCGTAAACCGATTCGGGCGAGAGTGAAAAACAGTGGGTGTCTGCGCCCACATCCGTGAGATAGAGCATGAGCTGGATATAGTCCATTCGAAATGGATGCTCGTCCCAGTGGGGGCGATCGCGGTGCCAACTGCGGTGCTGTTCGCCGTCGTAAGGGAGCATGTAACGCGCGCCAATTTCGCCAAAGCAAACCGGTCCCCCCATGAGTTGTTCGATTGCAGCGAGGATTTTCGGATGACGGATCACGCGGTCAAATTCGGGCGTGGTGACGAGTGCGTCGTAATTAGCTTGCTGATGGTAGCCATAGGGATGCCAGCGAAACACAAATTGCTCGCGGTCGCGGTCAAATAGGGCGATAAATTCGTCGCGTTCATCAACGGTGAGTAAATCGGTGCGCATGATATACCCGTGACGCCGGAAATAATCGACTTCGACTTCGTTGAGGATGGGTTCGGTTAAATTGGACATGAGACATATTTCCCGAAGTTATGCATTCCCGACCATTACCAGCGCGACATCTGCCACATTGGTTCCTGTTGCTCCGGTGATGATCAGGTCGTCCAGTGGTTTAAAAAAGTGGTAGGCGTCATTGTTTTTTAGATGCGCGATCGCGGATAGTCCCAGTGCCTCTGCGCGCGCTATGGTTTGTCCATCGGCTACGGCGCCCGCGGCATCGGTTGGCCCATCGGTGCCATCGGTACCTCCGCTAAATAGTACGACATTGTCCCATCCGGCCAACTGAATTGCGCCCGATAGCGGAATTTCTTGATTGCGCCCGCCCTTGCCCTCTCCGCTCACCAGCACGGTTGTTTCTCCGCCGGCAATCACGCAGGCCGGTGCTGTAAGGGGCTGTCCAGATGTCACAATTTCTTTGGCAATACCCGCATATACATAAGCGACTTCTCTCGCCTCGCCCTCGATGCGCGTAGATAATACCAGGGCATTATACCCCAATTCCATCGCTTTGTTATTTGCCGCAGCTACGGCCAAACCATTGCTGCCGACCACGAGATTCTGAACTTTGGAGAGCGCCGCATCACCGGGCTTGGGCGTATCTTCAATATCTCCAGCCAAACCGGCTTTTAGTCGCAGCCGAACACTTTCGGGTATTTTATCGACCAATTCGTATTTGTCCAGAATATCCATACACGTTTTAAATGTCGCGGTATCCGGCACTGTGGGGCCAGATGCGATGACATCCATGGGATCGCCAATTACATCTGACAACATCAGTGCGACAACTGTCGCGGGAAACGCCGCCCGCGCCAGGCCGCCTCCTTTTAAGCGCGATAGATGTTTGCGGATGGCATTGAGTTCCACAATATTTGCACCGCAGGCTAACAATAGGCTCGTGGTCTCTTGTTTGTCCGCAAGCGTCAATCCATCAGCAGGTGCGGGCGCGAGTGCCGAGCCACCACCGGAGATCAAACAAATCACCAGCGTGTTTTCATCCGCTTCTTCCAGCAAATGAACCATGCGTCCGACGCCGTCAACTCCCGATTCGTCGGGTACAGGATGGCCGCATTCCACTATGTCGATATGTTTTAAGGGCAATGCATGGTCGTATTTTGTATTCATTGATCCACCGGAGATGCGATTACCCAATATATCTTCCAGAGCTACGCCCATTTGCGGTGAGGCTTTGCCCGTGCCCACGACCAGGATGCGGTGGTAAACACTTAAATCATAATTTCGATCGCCTATGTGCAAAATATTGTCATCCAGCGATACAAATTGCCGCACGCACTGTTCGGCATCAACTGCTTTGACTGCTGTATCAAAAATCTCACGCGCGTGTGCGCGCATGGTTTCAACATCAAAAATACGCATTGAATTTGCTCCTGTCCTATTGAGTGACAAATGTCGCTGTCGCGGTTGCTGTCTGGCCTGTTGTTTCATCCACAATCGCGATTTCTACGGTCTTTTCGCCCGGTTCAGAGCGCGACATGTCCAATTCGAGATATCCCGGTTCTTGTGTCTCTGTTCCCACTTGTTCGTATTCGATTGAGACAACGCCCTGCTCGCTCTTTTGTCCGAGCATTTTGCCCACGCCACCCAAAATTCGTGCGCCGATGGTCTTTTGATCGCGCGATCGCACCACATAAGATACGCGGTATTTGGTCTGGCCGAAGGCATTGCGTTTTAAGTTGTAAATTTCGAAATATATAAATACGGGTTGCGCGGGCAAATAGGCTTTTGAGGCTATGGGGATCACTTCAATATCGCCCTTTTGGAACCGACTCTTGTCGGCCATATTGATGGTGGCGGCGAGTTCCACATCGCTGATCTTTAACTCGTCGTCTATATCATATTCGGGCACGACGCGGTTGATGTGATACACCTGTGATTTTCTCGAACGGCGATCCAAAACCTGCACGGAAATGCGATAATTGCCCGGTGTTAAAAACAAACGGTCCATCTCCGGCATATACGCGCCAGGTGACTGATCGGCTTCACCCGCTGCGCCCAGCACCATTTCCTGGCTCGTGCGATAGACGGGATCGCCCGCTTGATTGTAAACCACAATGCCGCGGTCTAATTGTGCGATTTTCGCGCCATCTTGCCCGGCTGCAAAATGTAACTGCGCGGTTGGAATACCGTAATAAATTTCGAGTGCAGTTAGACCTTCTTGTCCCCGAAAAGCGGATGAGGCGAGATAAAAATCCAATGCGCCCGTCGCAAAATCGGGGCGATATGTCATCGGTGTAAGAACTGCGACCTGTTTCAAGACAATTTCGGGATGCATGTCCTGCCAGATCCGCGCAATCCGCCCTCTGCCGAGGGGTATGTCGGCATAATCCCAGGCTCCCTGGTTTGAGCGCTGTTCAAATACGACTTCTATACCATTGCCAACATCGGCATAGATCCAGTATTCCCATATCCCGTCCACCGGATATACCGGCCATCCCAAAATGGTTCCGCTGGTTACTTGTTGTCGTCCGCCGGGGTCACGTCGCTCAGCGCGGCGCAATTGCCCTTGCATACCCCTCATGCTCGATGCGACCGCATCGGACCGCGCCCTGAGCAACCGGTCCACCGCTGGTCCGGCTTTTTGAATGAGCCGCTCTTTTACGTCAACCAATTTTTTTGTTCGCTCCAGTTGAATATTGCCCGAATTGCTCACATGGTCAGGCCCGCCATAGCGGATATAGGCTTCGCCGCGCGCGTCCCAGGGAAATCGAAGTGTCCCAAAAAATTCACGCGCATACGCGACGCGGCGATAGTGTTCCAATAACCGTTCATTGGCTTCGGTGACGGGAGCCGGATCTAAGCGCGACCAGAATGTTCTAAAAACGCGTTTTTTTTCTGGAAGTGTCTCGGCATCGTTATATTCTTTGAGAATGGGACCCGATGCGAGGAGATTTAGATCGCAATACGTTTCTTGTTCTTTTTCGGATAACTGTCTGATATATGATTCAAATAATCGCGCAGACTGGTCAAATGCCTTTGCCCTTTGAAATACCTGCGCCAATTCCAATACGGCGCGACGTTGAAAATCGCTGGCAACGGTTGCAACTTTGAGCAGGTGCTGAAGTGCCTCTCGCAATTGCCCGAGCAATTTCAGATCAATGCCCAGATTCAAGCGTGCCCCGCGGTGATCCGGTTTTGCTTCTAATTGATCGCGATATGCTTGCACGGCTTTTTCGCGTTCTCCATCTTCATCGAGCAATATCCCTATGCGATAGTTTGCATTGGGGTGTTTGGGATCGATTTTTAAGACATTGCGATAGGCTTTGAGGGTCTCACTGCTGCCGTAATTTTCCAGGGTTTGCGCCAGGTTATATTGCGCTTCTGAGTACGTTTTATCTGCCCGATTTGCATCCCGAAAATACGCAATTGCCCGACGCAATTCGTTCTTTTTGCGGCTATAGACCAGGCCCAGTCCATTGTAAGCTGGCGCGTATTTTTTCTTTTTTGAAACTGCGGTCTTAAACGCCTTTTCCGCTTCGGCCAAATCGCCCTGTTTCAAATAGACATGGCCTATGCCCACATAGGCGGGTGCGTACTTTTCGTTCTGGGCAATCGCCGATTGAAACGATACAAGTGCCGCGTCCAGATTTTCTGCCTCAAAGTGTTTCATCCCTTCACGGTATGCTCTCTCTGCCGCGGCAATGGCCTCTGGCGAAGCGTCTTTTGCCAGACCATCTGTTGCAGTTAGCGCAATGCACAAAATTCCCAGTATTATCGATTTCATAACCATACGCCTTTCATCGCATTTTTGATCGTTTGCACATTTGCTCCATGATACACAAAAGGAAACGAAAGCACAAGAGGGCACTATTCGCCGTAGAAAACAAAAAAGCGGGGCTCTTATAGAGCTCCCGCTTTTTTATTAAGTGCCGGTTGTACGCTAAATCCTTCCCCTCTCCCCTGACGAAAGAATGCGCGCTACAACCGGCTCAAAATCAAGCTGCAATAGGTTGTGCATCGGCTTTGCGCCGAGCGTCTAACCTCGCTTTTATTTTTTGGATCAATTCGGATGCTTGACGCTTGTCCAATCCACCTTCAATCTGGGTTTTCAATCGCTCGCGTTCTCGCTCGGTTAGCCGTGGACTGCGCCCCAGATTTTTAATCAGATCAATCTGACTTTGCGTGGCAGATGAACTGTTGTACTCCTCTCCAACATCGCTGGCGGCATCTGTGGCTACCTGTAGCTCATCGACAGAACACATCCCTGTCGCGGTAGCCAGACGCATCGCCCGATTGGTGGCGCGTCGCGTCGCCATTTCGAGTGGGTAATCTGAAAATCGCACAAATCCTTTGAGATTATTAGGCGTTGTGGTGCCGTAATCGACAAAAGGACGCGCAAGTCCCTCGACCCACACCTCACCGCGCATTACCACCAGCGGTTCCTCATCTTTTAATCCCATCATCCGCCGCAACAGAGCGTATTCTTCTTTGGAAGGCATTACAGCCTGTACTGCGAATTTGCCAGCCTTATAGGTTTGCAACATTTTGTACTGCAACCCCGCAGACGTGATGTAGGGATCGTTCTGGATGAATACCACAAACTCATCGATTTTCTCGGTGGGAAAACCTTCGGATTCTGCAATCTGCTTCTTGATATGGTCGATGGTTTGGGCTGCTGTCGCCTTCATATTTGAGTTATTTGTTTTCATATCTCGCTGGGACATTGCTATCTCTCCTTTGCTTTCGTGGAAATCGGCAACACAACGGGTTATTTATTGCCGAAAATAAACGTGAATATATGGGTTGCGATTTAATTATTGCGAACGCCTAAAGACTCAATAACCTGAAACCAGGCCGATTCGTAATCTGTCAGGGCACCGTGCCACTCAGTGAGTTCTCCCTTCCCCTGGGTCAAATCTCGTGCCAGAGTATCGACAGCTTGCTCAGCGGCTTCGACGCGCGCCATGGCTTCGGGGCGAATGGCATCAAAAGGTACATGTGGCATCTCGGCCTGGATGCGACCGGCAACTTTGAGCAAATCTCGACTCAAATCGGCCAATAGAATTTCCTCAATTCCCTGTTCGGCCTGAACCTCAATGCTTGCCATGATTGCCTCCTGTCAAAAAATTATGTATCAACGTTCTATGCAAAAATACTAAACAAAAGAACAGGTGTCAAGGGAAATTTTACAGTTTAATGGAAAACAATTAAACTTTTTTAAAAAAATAAAATCAATGGTTTATGGTCAGTTCTTTCACGACACCTTATTTACCCTCATTTCCCAACGAGAACCCAATAATTTGATCTCACTCATATCGCAGGGCGTGGACGGGATTGCGCTGTGCGGCTTTGAGGGCTTGAATGCCAATGGTGAGCAGGGCTGTTAAAAAGACGAGTAATCCGCCGAGCAGAAAGAGGCCCATACCTGCATCAATGCGGTAGGCAAAATCTCGCAACCAGTGCTCGACGCCGTAATGGGCGATGGGCCAGGCGATCAGATTGGCGATGAGAATAAGTATCACAAACTCTCGGGACAATAGGGCGACGATGTGATGGTTCGATGCGCCGAGTACTTTGCGGATGCCGATTTCTTTGGTGCGTCGGGTAATGGCGAGGGATGTGAGACCCAGAACCCCGAGGCATGCGACAAAGAGCGCGAAGAAAGAGGCGTATTGGACAATGGTGCCCCAGCGTTCTTCCTCGCGGTAGAGGCGATCAAAATTTTCGTCGAGGAAGACGTAATCAAATGGTGCATCGCCCGCAATAGACTGCCATTTTTCAGCCATAAAGGCGAGCGTTTCGGACAGGCGTTCTGGACGAATGCGTACAAGGAAATCGTCGGCCCTGCTGGCTGCATCTAAAAATATCACTACAGGAGGCAGGGCATAATGTAGCGACTGTAAGTGAAAATCATCTACGACACCGATAATTTTGGGGTCTTTTATTGCCAGGACTTTTGGTATGCTATCTCCCAGCGTAAAATAGGCCATCATCTGGCTAATGGGCAAGGTCGTGTCCAAGGGTTGTTCCAGTTGTGAGCGTTCGACAAATGTTTTATTGACCAGAACAGCCTGTTTTGCATCTGTACCAAAATCTGGCGAAAAGTTGCGTCCTGCCAACAATACAATGCCCAGTGTGTCGAAAAAGTCATAATCCACGTAAACATCTGATTTTTTTACCACTTCCCCATTAGGAAATGTAATATTGTCTTGGTGGTAGTCTGAGTCTGCTTTCAAGTTGGAAAACAAATCTGATTGTGTCACGTTTACGATCTGGGTGTGCCGTTTGAGTTCTCTCTTGAAGATTTGTAGTTGGTGAGGTATCAGATGGCGTTGCTGCGGAAGAGCTGACGTGTAAAGATTCTGTGTTTTTATCAATACGACCTGCGACTCATTCAAGCCCAGATTCTTTTCTTTTAAGAATGTCAGTTGCCGAGACATTACAAGGGTGGCAATGAGAAACAAAATCGCAACGACGAACTGACCAACGATCAGGACGCGACCAGACCAGGATCTGCCGCCGATATTGAATCGGTTCTTCAAAACGGCAATGGGATCAAAGCCCGATAGCACGAGTGCCGGATAGATACCCGAGACTAGACTAATAATCAATAAGAACGACGCGCCAAAGAGCACGTCGGATAGGGAAGGCCGATAATCCAGTGTTAAATTCACCTGTGTCAATGTGTTGAAGGTCGAGAGAAAAAACTCTGTTAGTGCAAGTCCCAACAGCATTCCCACACCCGTGAGCAGCAAAGACTCGCCCCAAAACTGTTTCATCAGTTGGAAACGTACCGCACCCACTACTTTGCGTATTCCCACCTCTCGCGCTCGGGTCGCAGATCGCGCAATGGCGAGGTTCGTAAAATTGATGCACGCCACCAGCAATACGGATAGGGCAATGCCCGCGAGGATATAGGAATATGCGGGGTTGCTCGGTGTTGAAAGTCCCTCTGTTAAAGACCCCTCTATTATCTCGCGATCAAAATGGATATCTGCAATGGGCTGCAAGTGCAAGGCCACGTCCTGTGAAGAATTTTTGTTTGCTTCAACAAATGCATTCAGGACAGGGGATATGTCTGCCAATTGTACGTTGTCAATTAGCTGTATATAGGTAACATCTCTTCCCCACGAGAAAACGGATGGAGTAATTTCTTTACTTTCGAATTTGCCGTCTGCTGTCAGGGTAAATGCCTTCATTTTCTTTTCAGGGGGAGGAAGGCTTGCCTGAGAAAAAATCAGATCGAATTGAATGCTGGAATTTTCAGGAGGATCTTGTGCGATACCCGCTACGACAAAAGTTTTCTCTTCCTCGTTCCAGATTTTGTCGCTGATGCTGATTTCTCGTCCTACAACATCGTTTTGTCCGAAATATTTTCGCGCTGCACTTTGGGTCAAGACTATACTGTTTGGGTTTGCGAGCACGGTTTTGGGATCGCCGTGTGTGATCGGAAACGTGAATAGTTGAAAAAAGTTTTCGTCGGTGAACAGGGATTTTACTTCAAAGGTATTATTGCCGTGAGATACAGTGCCTGGACCCTCATGTATCCGCACTACATGGGCGAATTGCGGGATGTTATCTCGCATGAGTGGTCCAATTTGACCCGATAATCGGACACGCATGGCATTGTCTTTTTTGCCAAACATTCCGCCAGATGCCCCCAGTCGGAAAATGCGGTCGGCTTTTTCGTGAAATTGGTCATAAGTCCATTCGTGCCGCACATAGAGAAATGTGAGCAGGCAAAATGCAATGCCCGTTGCCAGGCCGAGGGCATTGATCGCGGTGTATATTTTGTAGCGTACCAGATTTCGCAGGGCAATGGTCAGGTAATTTTTGAGCATGAGAACCTCCTCTGAAAATTGGAAAGATTGTTGACATTTTATTTAGCGAAAATCGTGCCAAACTTTTTTGGGATCAATGACTCGAGCACTTTTTTTATGGCTGGACCTCTTTTATTTTAATAACATGTTGTAAATGAGTCGTTTAATTTTTGAAAAAATTTTAGATACTGGCGTAAATAAAAAAATCACTGGCCTTATCAAAATTTAATTACGTGGGCAAGTGTCCGATTTTGATACAGTGG